>NZ_JBHUWC010000265.1:0-3940 GCF_042670225.1 Isoptericola sp. NPDC057191
GGTCTCCGGCGGGCCGTCGCGTGCTCCCGTCGCGCGTGCCGACCGGCCTCGGCGGCGGGCGACGATATCCGTGTAGTCTGATCGGACTTATACGGAAATCGACCGAAGCATCGGAGCGCACATGCCGACCTCCTCCTCCGTCCGAGCCCGACTCGCCGAGGTGGCGCGGTCCGGTCTCGGCCGCCGAGCGCCGGACGCCCCCGGCGGCCGCTCCTCGCGTCGTCTGCTCGACGACTACGAGGTGGCAGACCTCATCGAGACGGACGGCACGGTGCCGCTCAACTACTTCACCTACCGGCCCAACTTCGGCGACCTCCTGTCGCCGTGGCTCGTGCGGCAGATGACGGGCAGGAAGGTGGCGGTCGCCGACCGGAAGAAGCCGCACTACATGGTGATCGGCTCGATCATCAGCCAGGCGACCGCGGGCTCCGTCGTCTGGGGCAGCGGTACCTACGGCACCGAGGGCAGGGCCGAGGTGTCGCCGGACGCGCAATACACCGCGGTCCGCGGGCCCCTGACCCGGGCCAAGCTCGGTGCGTCCAAGGGCTTCGGCATCGACGTGCCCGAGGTCTACGGCGACCCCGCCCTGCTGCTCCCGCTGTACTACCGGCCGAAGGTGCCCGTCACGCACGAGTACGGGGTGGCGGTCCGGTGGAGCGAGCGCCGCTGGGCGCGGGCGACGTTCGGGCCAGGCGTGAAGCTCGTCGACTTCGCGCGCGGGGACGTCGAGGCGGTCGTCCGCGAGCTCCTCTCGTGCCGGCGGATCGTCACGTCGTCCCTGCACGGGCTCATCGTCTCGGACGCCTACGGCATCCCCAACGCCTGGCTGGCCTCCGGCTCGCCGCGCGGCGGCGTGTTCAAGTTCTACGACTACTTCGCCTCGGTGGAGAAGTTCCGCAGCCCGCAGCGCTTCGACCTCGCCGCCGGTCCCGTCACCGGCGAGCGGCTGCGCGACTCGTTGGCGTTCAGTGCCGAACGGATCGAGTACGACTACCGTCCGCTGCTCGACGCCTCCCCGTTCCTGCGGCGCAGGACGAGCGCGCGTCCGCCGACGGCCGAGCCCGCTCCCGGGCTGCTGGCGGGTGCCCGCTCGTAACGGTCGGGTTCAGCGGCCGGCGGCGTACCCCTGCGCGCCGCGCGGGTTCGCGGCCGCGCCCAGCACGCCGGTGGCGGGGTCGCGCGTGACGGCGCTGAGCCGCCCGAGCGCCCAGTCGCCGGCGAGCGTGAGCGCGTGGCCGCGCTCCGCCAGGCCGGCGAGGACGTCGGCGCCCAGCCGGTCCTCGACGACGGCGCCGCCGGGCGTCCAGGTGCGCGGCCAGAAGGAGCCGGGGGCGGACGTGGTGTGCAGCGCGGGGGCGTCGATCGCCTCCTGCGGCGTGTAGCCGCCGACCAGCACCCGGAGCAGGAACGCGAGCTGCCACTGGTCCTGCTGGTCGCCGCCGGGCGACCCGCACGCGAGCACGGGGGCACCGTCGCGCAGGACGAGCGTGGGGGTGAGCGTCGTGCGTGGCCGCCGACCTGGCTCCAGGCGGGACGGCGACGCCTCGTCGAGCCACGTCATCTGCAGGCGGGTGCCGAGCGCGAACCCGAGGCCGGGAACCGTGGGGGAGGACTGCAGCCAGCCGCCCGACGGCGTCGCGCTGATCATGTTGCCCCAGCGGTCCACGACGTCCAGGTGGCACGTGTCGCCGCGGGTCGCTCCCGTGGCGTCCGTCTCCAGGCCGTCGCCGTTCAGCGGTGCGGCGCCCACGGCAGCCGGCACGGCGACGGTCGGCTCGCCGATCCCGGCGGTCGCGCCGCCGGTCGGCGCGCCGGGGAGCGCGGCGGCGGGCACGTCCGTCGCGTAGGTGGTGCGCAGCGGGGGGACGGCGGGCGTCGGGCGGCCTGGCACGTCGCCGGGACGCACGTCGTGCGATGCACGGTCCCCGATCAGGGCCCGGCGCTCCGCGGCGTACCCGGGGGAGAGCAGCACGTCGAGGGGCACCCCGCCGTCGTCGCCGTGCAGGTCGCCGCGCGGGTCTCCGTGCAGGTCTCCGTACCAGGTGTCGCGGTCGGCGAGCGCGAGCTTGAGCGCCTCCAGCACGGTGTGCGCGCCGAGCTCGGTCGACGGGTCGAGCCGCGCGTCGTCGAACCCGTCGAGGATGCGCAGCGCCTCCAGCAGGGCGGGGCCCTGCCCCCAGGCGGCGGTCTTGGCCACCGTGTACCCACGGAACTCGATCGTCGCCGCGTCCTCGAAGGTGGCCTCGAACCCGGCGACGTCCGCGGCCGTGAGCACGCCGGCGTGGTCGCGGCCGTCGGCGTGCCGGTGGGGCGTGCGCACGAACTCCTCGACCGCCTGGCCGACGACGGTGCGCCACGCGGCACGGGCGGCGTCGACGGCGCCGCCCCGGTCGGCTCCGGTCGCGGCCGCGTCCCGCTCCGCCGTCGTGACCTGCTCGAGGACGGCGGCCAGCTCCGGGTTCGTGACGAGCTCGCCCGGCCGCGGGGCTCGTCCGTCCGGGAGCCAGCGCGCCGCGGAGGTGGGCCAGTGGTCGCGGAACAGCTCGGACACCCCGTCGATCGTGCGGCACACGGCGGCGAGCACCGGGTGGCCGTCGCGCGCGTAGCCGAGCGCGGGGGCGAGGACGTCCGCCACGGTCCAGGTGCCGTGGTCGCGCAGCAGCAGGAGCCAGGCGTCGACCGCGCCGGGGACCGCCGCGGCGAGCGCGCCCGAGCCGGGGACGAGGTCCAGTCCCTCCACGTCGCGGTAGTGCGCGATCGTGGCGCCCGCGGGTGCGGGGCCCTGCCCGACCAGCACGCGCGGCCGGCCGGGGTCGTCCGCCGTCGCGAGGATCGCCGTCAGGTCCCCGCCGGGCCCGTTGAGGTGCGGCTCCACCACGTGCAGCACGAACGCGCCGGCCACCGCTGCGTCGAAGGCGTTCCCGCCCCGTTCGAGCACGGACTGTGCGCTCGCGCTCGCGAGCCAGTGGGTGGAGGCGACCATCCCGAACGTGCCGCGCAGGTCGGGCCGTGTCGGGTGGGGGGTCGGGGGGACGAACGTCATCGGGCTTCCTCCGTGGTGTGTCCGAGGGCGGCGACGAGGAGCGTGAGCACGGCGCTGACGGCCACGCCCCACGCCAGGTGGACCTGCAGCAGCAGGGCGCCGACGGCGGCGCCCGCGCAGATGAGGGCGATCGCGGTGAGGCGTCGCCCGGCGTGCTTGCCGGAACCTCCGGCGAGCCGCGAGTCGGCCGCGAGGCCGGTGATGGTCGAGGTGACGACGACGGTCGTGACGTCCTTGACCGACAGGTGCCGCGCCGTCGCGGCCTGCGTGCCCATCGCGAGCGCGAGCAGCCCCGTGACGGTGAGCTGCACGGCGTGCGGCAGGTCGTCCTCGGCGACGACGAGCAGCACGGTGATGGCGGCCAGGAGCGTCCCCACCGTGGCGAGGAGCCCGGTGGTGCGGGCCGTCCAGCCCACCTGCACGGGCCGCAGCACCACGCCGGCCAGCGCGGCTCCGGCCATGAACGTGCCGAGGGCGAGCAGCGGTCCCGTGACCGGCAGGTCGTCCCCGCCGGCCAGCGCCATCCCGAGGATCACGACGTTGCCCGTCATGTTCCCGGTGAAGACGCGGTCCAGGCCGAGGTAGCCGACCGCGTCGGCGATGCCGGTCGAGAACGTCAGGGCGAGCATGAGGACCAGGTGCAGCCGGTCGCGGTCGTGGCCGAGCGGACCGAGGAGGGGGCGGGGCACCATGTCACCGTACAGACCGCCACCGCCAGCACGAGGTAGTTCACGCCGAGCCGAGGTAGTACCGCGAGCGCCGAGGTAGTCGAGATGGAGCCGAGGTAGTAGCGCGCGCCGAGGTAGTCACGCAAGTGCCGAGGTAGTGCGCGCCCCGCTGGGCCCGCACAACCGCGGCGGTTCGGTGACTACCACGGCGGGTCGGTGACTACCTCGG
>NZ_JBHUWC010000266.1:0-3914 GCF_042670225.1 Isoptericola sp. NPDC057191
TCCGTACCCACAACGACGGGGGCTCAGGCGTCGCGGCGCTTGAGCGTGATCGCCGCGGCGACGAGCAGCACCACCGTGTACCCGGCGAGGACGGCGTAGCCCACCCACGGGTCGAGCAGGGCGTCCGTCGGCAGGCCGCGCGAGATGACGCGCTCGCCGGCGACGCTCGGCAGCAGCTTGTTGACCCAGTCGGTCCAGGCCGCGTCGGAGGCCTGGACCACGATGTTGAAGATCAGCGGCACGACGAAGAAGATCGCGACGATCGTGAAGATCGCGCCCGCGCTGTGCCGCATCAGGGTGCCGACGGCCATCGCGAACGCCGCCACCGTGGCGAGGTAGAGCACGCAGCCGGCCAGCGCGCGGACCTGCTCGGAGTCCGAGAGGTCCACGCTCATACCGGCGTCCTCGAGCAGCGGCGCCGTCGCGACGTACGCGATCGCGAGGGCGGCGCTCACGACCACCGCGGTGGTGAGGACGATGACGACCAGCTTCGCCCAGAGTACGGGCAGGCGGCGCGGCACGGCCGCGAACGTCGAGCGCACGGTGCCCGTCGAGTACTCGCTGGTGACGATCAGCGTCGCCAGCACGCCCACGGCGAGCGCCCCGAACGAGTAGCCGAAGGTGACGATCGTGGTGCCGTTGAGCCCGATCGCCTGGAGCCCCGGGTCCTGGGACATGCCCTCGGACATCTCGGGCGTCTGCGTCGCCGCGCGCACGATCGCGGCCATCATGAGCGCCAGCCCGACCATGACGACGGCGGTGATCACCACGGTCCACACCGTCGAGCGCAGGGTGCGGAACTTGATCCACTCGCCGTGCAGCACGCGGCCGAACGAGACGCGACGGACGACGACGGCGGGCGCGGGCCCGCGGGGCGGTGCGGTGGCCGTGGTCATCGGGGTGCTCCGTCCGTCGTCGCGCCGGCGTCCGCCGTCGGGGGCGCCGCACCGGCCAGGGACTCGGTCTGGTACTCCACGGAGTCCGCGGTCAGCTCCAGGTAGGCCTCCTCGAGCGTCGAGGAGACGGGCGTGAGCTCGTGCAGGACGACGCCTCCGGCCGCGGCGAGCTC
Source organism: Isoptericola sp. NPDC057191 (assembly GCF_042670225.1). Lineage (NCBI taxonomy): Bacteria > Bacillati > Actinomycetota > Actinomycetes > Micrococcales > Promicromonosporaceae > Isoptericola > Isoptericola sp. NPDC057191. Next base: position 1,070 of record NZ_JBHUWC010000266.1, read on the forward strand.
GCCGATCCGGGCGGCGTCGAGCCCGGTCACCTCGAGGGCGCCGTCGTCGGCCGGGACGACGTCGGCGCCCTCGCGCCGGAGGACGTCGCCGAGGTCGGCCGCCTGCGGGGAGCGGACGCGCACCACGTGCCGGGACGCCCCGTCGACGAGGTCCTGCACGGGGGTGTCCGCGAGGATGCGGCCGCGGCCGATGACGATCACGTGGTCGGCGGTGAGCGCCACCTCGCTCATGAGGTGGGAGGAGAGGAACACCGTGCGGCCCTCGCCCGCCAGGTAGCGGGCCAGGTTCCGCACCCACAGGACGCCCTCCGGGTCGAGGCCGTTCACCGGCTCGTCGAGGATGAGGGTGCGCGGGTCGCCGAGCAGCGCGACGGCGATGCCGAGCCGCTGGCCCATCCCGAGGGAGAAGCCGCCCACCCGTTTGCGGGCCACCGACGCGAGGCCGGTCAGCTCGACGACCTCGTCCACCCGGGCGGCCGAGATCCCGTGCGTGGCGGCCAGGGCCAGCAGGTGCTGGCGCGCCGTGCGACCGGGGTGCGCCGCCTTCGCCTCGAGGAGCGCGCCCACCTGGGCGAGCGGCTCCGCGTGCTCGGCGTACGGGCGGCCGTTGACGGTGACCGTGCCCGCCGTGGGCCGGTCGAGGCCCATGATCATGCGCATCGTGGTGGACTTGCCGGCGCCGTTCGGGCCGAGGAAGCCCGTCACCACGCCTGGCCGCACGGTGAACGACACGTCGTCCACCGCGAGCTTCGGTCCGTACCTCTTGGTCAAGCCCTGTGCTTCGATCATGTCGCCCCCGGGGTCGTCATGTCGGGTGCCGTCCCGGCCGCCTCGTCACGGGAGTGGTCGAGACCGAGCCTACGTGCGGGTCGGCGTGTCGTCATGGGCAGGGCGAATGATCCGGGCGGGTGCGGGACACTCTGGGCCATGCGCCTCCGCCAGCAGCCCGACCCGCGAACCGACCAGCAGCCCGACCCGCAGCCCGACGACCTCTCCCTGGCGCTGCGCGCGGCGCTGGCCGGTGCAGCACGGGGGATGGCGTACTTCGCGCAGGTGCAGGACCTCGCGCGCGACCGGAAGGTCGACGGGTCGGTCGTGACAGAGGCCGACCTCGCGGTGGAGCAGGAGGTGCGGCGCGTGCTCCTGGCCGGCCGCCCGGACGACGCGTTCCTCGGGGAGGAGACGGGCGAGCTCGGCACCGGTCGCCGGCGCTGGATCCTCGACGGCATCGACGGCACGCTCGTGTTCGTCGAGGGCGACGACCGGTGGCAGACCCTGGTCGCGCTCGAGGAGGACGGCGAGGTGACCGTCGGCGTCGCGATCGTGCCCGCTCAGGGCCAGGTCTGGTACGCCGCGCGCGGCCGGGGCGCGTTCGTCGCGGACGTCGTCGACGGGGTCGTGACGGCGGAGCGGCCGTTGCGGGTCGGGGCGCCGCCGGCCACGCTCCGGTCGGCCCGGACCGCGGTGCTGCCGCCGGTCGAGATGGTGCCCGACCGCTACCGCGCCGAGGTGGACCGGGTCGCCGGGGTCGTGGAGGTCACGGGCTGGCGCGTGCACGGCGCCCTCCTCGTCGCGGCCGGCGAGCTCGACCTCGCCGTCCAGGTCGGGGGCAAGGTGTGGGACTACGCGCCGCTGTCGTTGATCGTCACGGAGGCGGGGGGCACCTTCGGCGGGGACGACGGGCAGCCGCACCCGGTGACCGGCACCGGGGTGTTCGCGGGTGACGCGGCCACGGCCGCGGCAGCGTGCGGTGTGCTGACGGGCGTGGCGTGCTGACGGATGTCGGCAGGCCGGGAACCTATCGCGACCCGGAAGCGTTCCTTACGATGGATCGCACGGCCAGCGACCCGGCACTGCGCGCGCGACGTCCCGTCGTCGGGCACCCGGCAGCCGCGACCAGGAGGAGTTCATGAGCAACCCCGTCTTCTCGAACAGCGACGTCTTCGGCGAGCCTCGCCGCAACGGCGCGCGTCAGGGGGCCCGGCCCGGCGGCACCGCGACGGCCCAGCCGCAGTACGGGCAGGCCGCCTACGGCGCCGGATCCACGGGCAGCACCGGCGCGCAGGCCGCGGACGCGGCGTCGCTCGAGAACATGTACCAGGCGCCGTCCGCCACCACGGCGGACACCAAGCGCCTCACCTACGACGACGTCATCATCAAGACCGGCGGGCTGCTCGCGCTGCTCGTCGTGGTGGCCGCGGTCACCTGGAACACCGTGCCGGAGCTCTGGCCGATCGGCATGATCGCCGGGCTCGTGCTCGGTCTGGTCAACGCGTTCAAGAAGAACCCGAGCCCGGCCCTCATCATCGCGTACACGGTGGCGGAGGGCGTGTTCCTCGGCGGCATCAGCATCGCGTTCGCGCAGATCGCCGTCGGCAGCTCGGGTGAGCCGCTGACGTCGGTCGTGCTGCAGGCCGTGGTCGCGACGATGGCGACCTTCGGCGCCGCGCTGTTCCTGTTCAAGTCCGGCAAGGTGCGCGTCACGCCGAAGTTCACGCGCTGGCTGCTCATCGCGATGGTGGGCTACCTGGCGTTCTCGCTGATCAACGTGGTCCTCACGTGGACCGGCGTCGTCGACGGCTGGGGCCTGCGCTCCGGCCCGATCGGCATCATCGTGGGCCTGGTGGCCGTCGGCCTCGCCGCCGCGTCGCTGATCATGGACTTCGACTCCATCAAGCGCGGTGTCGAGCAGGGCGTCCCGGCGAAGTTCGCCTGGTCGGCCGCGTTCGGCCTGATCGTCACGCTGGTCTGGCTGTACCTGGAGATCCTGCGCATCCTCGCGATCCTGCGGGGCGGCGACTGACGCTCGACGAGCACTCTGACGACGGCCGGTCACCCCACGGGG
>NZ_JBHUWC010000267.1:0-3858 GCF_042670225.1 Isoptericola sp. NPDC057191
GTGCTGACCTGATCCTCAAACCCGCTGAATGAGGATCAGGTCAGCACGCTCGATGCTTCTCGGTGGGCCGCCGACGCGAACCCCAGCCAGGTGTGCCGGTTGCGCCACCAGCACCAGCCGACCTTGGGGGCACCGCGGCGGGCGCTGCCGTCGCGCCCGGTGCCGTTCGAGATCCACACGGCAGGCGTGCGGGCGTCGTAGGTGCCGTCCGGTCGTCGTAACCGAGACCCGATGGTCATGAAGCACTGGTTGCGGGCGAGGGCGCCGGGGGACTGGAGCACCCAGTGCATGCCCTCCGCCAGCGTGAGCGGGGTGCGACCGCGCGACGCGATCACCGGCTCGGCCTCTTCCGGCGACCAGTTCGCCAGCTCGTCGCCACGGTCCAGGCCGACGACGGCGTAGACGTCGGCGTCCGGCAGGTCCACCGCGGGCACGGGCCCGAAGTCGTCGACGTCGGCCATGTCCACCACGACGAAGCCCTCCCGCTCGGTCGGGCGTCCGCGGACGGTGGTCGGCAGGCGCAGGTGCGCGGCGAGCATCGACGGCGGCAGCACCCGCGGGTGCACGACGAGCAGCGACCCGGCCGGCGCCGACCGGCTCAGCGCAGCGGCCGCGTCCCGGAGCGCCGCCGGGGAGAGGGCCTCGGCCGGCACGACGCCGCGTGCCAGGAGGAGCTCGGCCTGCGCGTCTAGCGACGGGAGCGGCGGCGGCGTGGTGTCGGACGAAGGAGTGCCGGACAAGGTGGTGTCGGACGGGGCGACGGCACATCCGGGGTCGGAGGAGCGCTCGGAGGAGGGCGTGGTGGTGCGCGACGGCATGGGTGTCCTTCCTGTCGGGGCAGGGGGACAACGCGCCGGCCACGGGACTTGTTCCCGTGCGGTGTACGGAATCTGCCTGGCTGACGACCGCCGGGACCTGACACCGAGATATCTTGACGTCAAGATATATGGGCTATGCTGACCAGGTGCCCGGCGTACGCTGGGCGGAGCCCCCCAGAACCACGGCGTCGGAACCGTCGCGCCGCAGCGCGCACGGTGCCGTCGTCGGCCAGCCCCGCAGAAGGAGCCGCAGTGAGCAGCGTGGACACGTTCGGATCGAAGGGAACGCTGGAGGTCGGCGGGAAGGCCTACGAGATCTTCCGCCTCTCCGCCGTCGAGGGCGCCGAGCGCCTCCCGTACTCCCTGAAGATCCTCGCCGAGAACCTCCTGCGCACCGAGGACGGTGCCAACATCACCGCCGACCACGTGCGCGCCCTCGCGTCCTGGGACCCGGACGCCCAGCCGGACACGGAGATCCAGTTCACGCCTGCCCGCGTGATCATGCAGGACTTCACCGGCGTGCCCTGCGTCGTGGACCTCGCCACCATGCGCGAGGCCGTGGCGGAGCTCGGCGGCGACCCGAAGCGGATCAACCCGCTCGCCCCGGCCGAGATGGTCATCGACCACTCGGTGCAGATCGACGTGGCCGGGCGCGCGGACGCGTTCGCCCGCAACGTCGAGTTCGAGTACGAGCGCAACCACGAGCGCTACCAGTTCCTGCGCTGGGGCCAGACGGCGTTCGACGACTTCAAGGTCGTCCCCCCGGGCACCGGCATCGTGCACCAGGTCAACATCGAGTACCTGGCCCGCACGGTCATGACCCGTGAGGTGGACGGCGTGCTGCGCGCCTACCCGGACACCTGCGTCGGCACCGACTCGCACACCACGATGGTCAACGGCCTCGGCGTCCTGGGCTGGGGCGTCGGCGGCATCGAGGCCGAGGCGGCCATGCTGGGCCAGCCGGTGTCGATGCTCATCCCGCGCGTCGTCGGCTTCAAGCTGTCGGGCTCGATCCCGGCCGGCGTGACCGCGACCGACGTCGTGCTCACCATCACCCAGATGCTGCGCCAGCACGGCGTCGTCGGGAAGTTCGTCGAGTTCTACGGCGCGGGCGTCGCCCAGGTGCCGCTGGCCAACCGCGCCACCATCGGCAACATGAGCCCCGAGTTCGGCTCGACCGCCGCGATCTTCCCGATCGACGACGTCACCCTCGACTACCTGCGCCTCACCGGCCGCAGCGACGAGCAGCTCGCGCTCGTCGAGGCGTACGCCAAGGAGCAGGGCCTCTGGCTGGACCCGAGCTCCGAGTCCTACGTGGAGCCGAAGTTCTCCGAGTACCTCGAGCTGGACCTCGGCACCGTCGTGCCGTCGATCGCCGGCCCGAAGCGCCCGCAGGACCGCATCGAGCTCTCGCACGCCAAGTCGGCCTTCGCCCGTGACCTGCCGGCCTACGCCTCCGAGGTCATCGACTCGGTGGACGAGGCCGAGAAGGAGTCCTTCCCGGCCTCCGACTCGCCGTCCACGCACGCCCAGGTGCGCCGCACCGTGCCGGTGACGGACAGCGAGGGCAAGGAGTTCGACCTGTTCCACGGTGCCGTCGCGATCGCGTCGATCACCTCGTGCACCAACACGTCCAACCCGTCCGTGATGCTCGCGGCGGCGCTCCTGGCCAAGAAGGCCGTGGAGAAGGGCCTCGCGTCCAAGCCGTGGGTCAAGACGTCGATGGCGCCCGGTTCCCAGGTCGTGACGAACTACTACGAGAAGTCCGGCCTCTGGCCCTACCTCGAGAAGCTCGGCTTCCACCTCGTGGGCTACGGCTGCGCCACCTGCATCGGCAACTCCGGCCCGCTGGACGAGAAGATCTCGGAGGCCGTCAACGAGCACGACCTCTCCGTCGTCTCGGTGCTGTCCGGCAACCGGAACTTCGAGGGTCGCATCAACCCCGACGTGAAGATGAACTACCTGGCGTCCCCGCCGCTGGTCATCGCCTACGCGCTCGCCGGCACGATGGAGTTCGACTTCGAGTCCGACCCGCTGGGCCGCGACGAGGCCGGCGACCCCGTGTTCCTGCGGGACATCTGGCCCACGCCGGAAGAGGTCCAGGCCACGATCGACGCGTCGATCGACCGTGACATGTTCACCAAGGACTACGCGGACGTCTTCACCGGCGACGACCGGTGGCGCGCGCTGGAGACCCCGGAGGGCGACACGTTCGCCTGGGACGGCGAGTCGACCTACGTGCGCAAGCCCCCGTACTTCGAGGGCATGGGTGCCGAGCCGACGCCGGTCACCGACATCTCCGGGGCCCGGGTGCTCGCCAAGCTGGGTGACTCGGTCACGACCGACCACATCTCGCCCGCCGGCTCCATCAAGGCGGACAGCCCGGCCGGGGTGTACCTGGCCGAGCACGGCGTGGGTCGCCGCGACTTCAACAGCTACGGCTCGCGCCGCGGCAACCACGAGGTCATGATCCGCGGCACGTTCGCGAACATCCGCCTCAAGAACCAGCTCCTCGACGGTGTCGAGGGCGGCTACACGTTCAACTTCGTGAAGAACGCCCAGGACACCATCTACGACGCGGCGCAGGACTACGCGGCGCAGGGCACCCCGCTGGTCGTGCTCGGTGGCAAGGAGTACGGCTCCGGCTCGTCGCGCGACTGGGCGGCCAAGGGCACCGCGCTCCTGGGCGTCAAGGCCGTCATCACCGAGTCGTTCGAGCGGATCCACCGCTCCAACCTCATCGGCATGGGCGTGCTGCCGCTGCAGTTCCCGGCCGGTGAGAACGCCGGGTCCCTCGGCCTCGACGGCACGGAGACGTTCGACATCGCGGGCATCACCGCGCTGAACGACGGCTCGACCCCGGAGACGGTCAAGGTGACGGCCACCAAGGCGGACGGCTCCGTCGTCGAGTTCGACGCCGTGGTGCGCATCGACACGCCCGGCGAGGCGGACTACTACCGCAACGGCGGCATCCTGCAGTACGTGCTGCGCTCGCTCGTCGCCTGACGACGCGCCGCACCACCCGACGGCGCCCCGTCCC
>NZ_JBHUWC010000268.1:0-3829 GCF_042670225.1 Isoptericola sp. NPDC057191
GCGCCGCACCCCCCGGGGTGCGGCGCCGTCGTCGTCCCTACGATCCTTCCGTCGACTCCACCGATGATCGGTTGTGACCGGAACGTTGTCGTCCCGATCGTCGCGCGCCATAGTGGCCGCACGTCACCCACGACGGCGTGGGTGTCCGGCGGTTCTGTTTCGACGACGAGAGGGACGCCCATGCACGCACAGCACCCTGTGGCCACCGGTCCGGGCATCACGCGACGCCATCTGCTGCTGATGGGGGCCGCCGTCCCCGCGGCGGCGGGCCTCCTCGGCCCGCTCGGCCTCCCGGCGGCGCACGCGGCCGACGGTTTCGACGGCCTGCGCGCCCGGTGGGCGGACTACCTGACGGGCGGCGCCGGCCTCGACGCCACGCACCCGCAGATCGCCGCGCGGCTCGCCGACCTGTCGTCCCGTGCGGGCGACGCGCTGGCCTCGGCCGCCCCGGCGCCCGCCGCGGGCGGCGACCTGTGGACCGACCTGCCGATGGCCGGGCCGGCAGAAGGCAACATCTCCCTCACCTACTCCCGGATCCTCGTGGTCGCGACGGCGTGGGCCACCCCGGGCACGCAGCAGCACGCGGACGCGGGCGTCGCCGACCAACTCGTCGCCTGGTACCGGCACATGAGCGCGCACTGGTACAACCTGACGATCCGGAAGTCGGGGAACTGGTGGTTCTGGGAGATCGGCATCCCGCGCACCCTCGGCGACCTGTCCGTCCTCGTCGACGCGCTGCTCACCGACGCCGACCGCGCGGCCGCCGTCGCCGCGGTCCGCCGCTTCACCCCGAACCCGAACTACCGCGGCACGTCGACCTCGCCCGAGACGGGCGGCAACCGGGCCGACAAGGCGCTCGCGTGCCTGCTGCGGGGCATCACCGCCCGCGACGAGGCCGACATGGTGCTGGCCCGCGACGCGCTCAGCGACAGGGCGGGCGGCGGGCGCAACAGCTTGTTCCGGTACGTCACGTCGGGCAACGGCTTCTACGCCGACGGGTCGTACGTGGACCACTCGTACCTGCCGTACGTCGGCACCTACGGCAACGTGGCGCTGTCGGGCGTCGCCCGCTCGCTGATGCTCGTCACCGGCAGCCCGTGGGAGGTGACGGACCCGGACGTCGAGATGATCCTGGCCGCACCCGAGCGGTCGTTCGCGCCGTTCGTCTGGAACGGCCGGATGCTGGAGACCGTCCGCGGGCGCGCCGTCTCGCGCGAGCGCGAGCACGACTTCCACGACGGGTTCACGACCGCGGGCTCGCTGCTGCTGCTCGCCACCCAGATGCCGGCGCCGTACCGGGATACGTACCGCTCGCTGGCCAAGGGGTGGCTGTCGCGCTGCACGGAGGACTACGCGGCCGGTGCCACGCTCAGCGACCTGTCGCGTGCGCTGCCCGTGCTCGCCGACGACGGGGTGACCGGCGCCCCGGAGCCGCTCGGGCACCGGCAGTTCGGGGCTCAGGAGCGGATGGTGCACCGGGGGAGCGGCTGGGCATACACCGTGGCCACGTCGTCTCGCCGGATCGGCCGCTACGAGTGGGGCAACGACGAGAACAACCTCGGCTGGCACCAGGGCGACGGCGCCGCCTACCTGTACGTCGACGGCGACCAGGGTCAGTTCTCCGACGACTACTGGCCCACGGTCGACCCCTACCGCCTGCCCGGCACGACGGCGTCCCTCGCGCCGCGCCAGTCGGGCGCGTCGGGCGCGGGCACCGGCATCCCGCGAGCGCAGAACGGGTGGGCCGGCGGGGTGGGGCTCTCCGGGCGGTGGGGCACCGCCGGCATGGACCTCACCAACAGTCTCGGCACCGTCCGGGCGAAGAAGTCGTGGTTCCTGCTCGACGACGCGGTGGTCGCGCTCGGCTCGGACGTCACGGTGACCGGGTCCGACGCCGAGACGGTGATCGAGAACCGTTCCTTCCCCACGGACCGTGACCCGGCGCTGCTGCTCGACGGCGCGCGGGTGACCGGCCCGGTCGAGGGCGCGGCGCCCACCTGGGCTCACGTGGAGGGCGTGGCCGGGTACGTGCTGCTCGGCGACGGCCAGGCCGTGCGCGCGCAGGTGGCCGACCGGTCCGGGTCGTGGCGGGACGTGAACTCCGGCGCCGACACCGGCGGCTCCGCCGACCTGCGCACCCGCCGCTACGCGACCGTGACCGTCCAGCACCCCGCGGGGACCACGGGAGGACGGTACGGCTACGTGATCCTGCCCGGCGCCACCGCCGAGCGCACCGCCACGGTGGCCGCGGACGGCCTCGAGAAGCTCGACGTCGAGGTGCTGCGGCAGGACGCGACGGCGCACGTCGTCCGAGCGGTGCGCCGAGGCCGGTGGTTCCTGTTCGCCCACCTGTTCGCCGCGACCGACGAGGGCCCGGTCCGCGCCACCGGCCCGTGCGCCGTCCTCGTCTCCGGCCACGCGAGGGAGGCCACGCTGGCCGTGTCGTCGCCGTCGAGGTCGATCGAGGCCGCGACCGTCGAGATCGACCTGGACCGCAAGCTCTCCCGCGTCACGTCGGCGCACGAGCGCCTGACCGTCACCGGGGGGCACGTCGTCACCGTCCAGGCGGTGCTGTCCCAGGCCGCCGGAGCGTCGTTCGAGGCGTCGCTGGCGGGCTGACCGGCTGACCGGCCCGGAGCGGCGCCGGGAAAGGGGTAGGTCCCGGCGCCGCTCGCCTGGCAGGGTGACCGCGTGCACACCGGCATCGGCCTCGCGCGGGCCTACCACGACGACGTCGTCCGGCCCCTGCTCGACGCCTGGCGCCCGGGCCTGCCGTACGCGGCGGCCCGGCTGGGCAGCGGGTCGGACGTGCTCGGTCTCGACGACGCGACGTCGCGCGACCATGACTGGGGGCTGCGGCTCACGCTGCTGGTCGACGCGGCCGACGTCGTGGCCGTGGACGCCTACCTGGGGCGGGCGCTGCCCGCCGAGCACGCGGGCCTGCCCACCCGGTTCGCGACCACGTGGGAGCCGGTGGTGCGGCACCGGGTCGAGGTCACGACGCCCCGTGCGTTCGCGCGCTCGCGGCTCGGCCTGGACCCCGTCACCGAGCTCGACGCCGCGGGCTGGCTGTCCCTCACGGGGCAGAGCGTGCTGGAGGTGACGGCCGGCCCCGTCTTCCACGACGGCCCGGGGGAGCTCACCGCGGTCCGGGAGCGGCTGGCCTGGTACCCCGACGACGTCTGGCTGCACGTCCTCGCCGCCGAGTGGGCCCGGGTGGGGCAGGAGCTGCCGTTCGTCGGCCGCACCGGCGACCGCGGCGACGACGTCGGCTCCCGGGTCCTGGCGGCCCGCCTGGCGGGCTCGCTGCTGCGCCTCGGCCTGCTGCTGGAGCGGCGCTGGCCGCCCTACCCCAAGTGGCTCGGCACGGCGTTCGCGGACACCCTGTCGGCGGCGACGGCGGGCCCGCACCTGGACCGGGCGCTCGCGGCACCGTCCTGGCGGGAGCGCGACGCCGCCCTCGGCGACGCCTGTGACGCCCTGCACGAGCGGCAGCGCGAGCTCGGCCTGCCGTCGCTCGACGGCGCGGCGACCGAGCCGTTCTTCGATCGCCCGTTCCGCGGCTTGCGGGGTCTGCCGGAGCTGCTCCGAGACGCCGCCGGCGCGTCCGTGCGCGGCCTGCCGGCCGCCGTCGAGCAGTGGATCGACGCGGTCGAGGTGCTCATGGACCCGCGCCGGCGAGTCGCCGCCACGCACGCGGCGGTACGGAAGAGCGAGGCGAGGTAGGGACGGTCTTCTTGTCGCGAGGCTGGCTGGGCCTGGCGGGAGGTCGCGAGGAACGAGCGGCCGGATGGCGCGCCTCGCGACACGTCCCACCCGACCCGCCCGC
>NZ_JBHUWC010000269.1:0-3760 GCF_042670225.1 Isoptericola sp. NPDC057191
AACAGGCGGTTGCGCACGTTCTGAGGTCTCAGAAGGTGCGCAACCGCCTGTTCGGCAGGGCCGGGTGGGTCAGAAGTCCCAGTCGTCGTCCTCGGTGGCCACGGCCTTGCCGATGACGTAGGACGAGCCCGAGCCGGAGAAGAAGTCGTGGTTCTCGTCGGCGTTCGGGGACAGCGCGGCGAGGATGGCCGGGTTGACCGCCGTGTCCTCCTTGGGGAACAGCGCCTCGTAGCCCAGGTTCATCAGGGCCTTGTTGGCGTTGTACCGCAGGAACGCCTTGACGTCCTCGGTGAGGCCGAGCTCGCCGTACAGGGCGTCGGTGTACTCGACCTCGTTCTCGTACAGCTCGAAGAGCAGCTCGAAGGTGTAGGCCTTGAGCTCGTCCTGCTCGGCCTGGCTGACCTGCGCCAGACCCTTCTGGTACTTGTAGCCGATGTAGTACCCGTGCACGGCCTCGTCGCGGATGATGAGGCGGATCAGGTCGGCCGTGTTGGTGAGCTTGGCGCGGCTGGACCAGTACATCGGCGCGTAGAAGCCGGAGTAGAACAGGAACGACTCGAGCATCGTGGAGGCGACCTTGCGCTTCAGCGGGTCGTCGCCCCGGTAGTAGTCGAGCACGATCTCGGCCTTGCGCTGGAGGTTCGCGTTCTCCTCCGACCAGGCGAAGGCGTCGTCGATCTCCCGCGTCGAGATCAGCGTCGAGAAGATCGACGAGTAGCTCTTGGCGTGCACCGACTCCATGAACGCGATGTTGGTGTACACCGCCTCCTCGTGCGGCGTCAGCGCGTCCGGGATCAGCGACACCGCGCCGACGGTGCCCTGGATCGTGTCCAGCAGCGTGAGGCCGGTGAAGACGCGGGTGGTCATCAGCCGCTCGGCGTCGTTGAGCGTGTGCCACGACTGGATGTCGTTCGAGACCGGCACCTTCTCCGGCAGCCAGAAGTTGCCGACCAGACGGTCCCAGACCTCGAGGTCCTTCTCGTCCTGCAGCCGGTTCCAGTTGATCGCGGTCACGCGATCGATGAGCTTGAGCTTCCCCGTGGGCGCCATCTTCTTCTCTTCCCCGAATTCCCGATAATTGCTCAGAGCACTCACAGCATGCAGCTGACGCAGCCCTCGATCTCCGTGCCCTCGAGGGCCATCTGGCGGAGACGGATGTAGTACAGCGTCTTGATCCCCTTGCGCCAGGCGTAGATCTGCGCGCGGTTGACGTCGCGCGTCGTCACGGTGTCGGGGAAGAACAGCGTCAGGGACAGGCCCTGGTCGACGTGCTGCGTGGCCGCGGCGTACGTGTCGATGATCTTCTCGTAGCCGATCTCGTACGCGTCCTGGTAGTAGTCCAGGTTGTCGTTCGTCATGTACGGCGCCGGGTAGTACACGCGGCCGAGCTTGCCCTCCTTGCGGATCTCGATCTTGGCGGGCACGGGGTGGATCGACGACGTCGAGTTGTTGATGTAGCTGATCGACCCGGTGGGCGGCACGGCCTGCAGGTTCTGGTTGTAGATGCCGTGCTCCATGACCGAGGCCTTGAGCGCGCGCCAGTCGTCCTGCGTCGGGATGGCGACGCCGGCCTCCGCGAAGAGCTGCGCGACACGCTCGGTCGCCGGCTTCCACTCGCCGTCGGTGTACTTGTCGAAGTACTCGCCAGTGGCGTACTTGGAGTCCTCGAACCCGCCGAACGCCTTGCCCCGCTCGATCGCGAGGCGGTTCGACGCCGCGATCGCGTGGTAGGCGACGGTGTAGAAGTACAGGTTCGTGAAGTCGACGCCCTCGTCGGAGCCGTAGTAGATCCGCTCGCGGGCGAGGTAGCCGTGCAGGTTCATCTGCCCGAGACCGATGGCGTGGCCGAGCTCGTTGGCGTGCCGGATCGACGGGACCGACTCGATGCTGGTCTGGTCGGAGACGGCGGTCAGCGCCCGGATCGCGGTGTCGATCGTCTTGGCGAAGTCCGGCGAGTCCATGGTCTTCGCGATGTTCAGCGAGCCGAGGTTGCAGGAGATGTCCCGGCCGACGTGGTCGTACGACAGGTCCTCGTGGAACGTCGACGGCGTCGAGACCTGGAGGATCTCCGAGCAGAGGTTCGAGTGGGTGATGCGGCCCTTGATCGGATTGGCCTCGTTGACCGTGTCCTCGAACATCACGTACGGGTACCCGGACTCGAACTGGAGCTCGGCGATCGTCTGGAAGAAGTCGCGGGCCTTGATCGTGGTCTTCGTGATGCGGTCGTCGGCGACCAGCTCGTCGTACTTCTCCGAGATGGAGACGTCGGCGAACGGCTTGCCGTAGACACGCTCGACGTCGTACGGGCTGAACAGGTGCATGTCCGCGTTCTGCTTGGCCAGCTCGAACGTGATGTCCGGGATCACGACGCCCAGCGAGAGGGTCTTGATGCGGATCTTCTCGTCCGCGTTCTCCCGCTTGGTGTCGAGGAACCGCATGATGTCCGGGTGGTGCGCGTGCAGGTACACCGCGCCCGCGCCCTGGCGCGCGCCGAGCTGGTTCGCGTACGAGAACGAGTCCTCGAGCAGCTTCATCACGGGGATGACGCCGGACGACTGGTTCTGGATGTGCTTGATCGGCGCGCCGTGCTCGCGGATGTTGCTCAGCAGCAGCGCCACGCCGCCCCCGCGCTTCGACAGCTGCAGGGCCGAGTTGATGCCGCGCGCGATGGACTCCATGTTGTCCTCGATGCGCAGCAGGAAGCAGGAGACGGGCTCGCCGCGCTGCGCCTTGCCCACGTTGAGGAACGTCGGCGTCGCGGGCTGGAAGCGGCCCGAGACGACCTCGTCGACGATGTCGCGCGCGACCTGCTCGTCGCCGTCGGCGAGCCCGAGCGCGACCATCGACACGCGGTCCTCGAAGCGCTCGAGGTACTTCTTCCCGTCGAACGTCTTCAGCGTGTACGACGTGTAGTACTTGAACGCGCCGAGGAACGACTCGAACTGGAAGTCCTTCGAGTACGCGAGCTGGAACAGCTCCTTGACGAACGTCCGCGAGTACTTCTCCAGGACCGTCGGGTCGTAGTACTTGTTCTCGACCAGGTAGTCGAGCTTCGCGTCGAGCGTCTCGAACTGGATCGTGTTCGGCACCACGTGCTGCTGGAAGTAGGCCGTGGTGGCCTCGCGGTCCTTGTCGAACTGGATCTTGCCGTCCGGTCCGTACAGGTTCAGCATCGCGTTGAGCGCGTGGTAGTCCAGCTGCACGCCCTGCAGCGGCACGGGGATGGCCCCCGCGACCTCCGGGGCGGCCGTCGAGCTCACGCCGAGATCAGTGACTGTCGTTGCCAAAATCGTCCCAATCCGTCACGGACGCGCGCGGCGTCCTCAGCCGTCCCCAGGAGTTCGAAGGCGTACAGGTAGGGCACCTGGCACTTCGCGGAGATGATGTCGCCGGCGATGCAGTACGCAGCGCCGAAGTTGGTGTTCCCCGCGGCGATGACGCCGCGGACGAGCGACCGGTTGTGCGGGTCGTTGAGGAACTCGCGCACGCGCCGTGGCACGGCGCCTCCCTCGTTGCCCCCGCCGTAGGTCGGGACCATGAGCACGTAGGGCTCGGTCACCGTGAGAAATCCGTCCGACTTGTGCACCGGGATCCGGTGCACGGACATGCCGAGCTCCTCGAGCTCGAGGCGTCGGACGAACCGGTGGGTGTTCTCCGACACGCTCGAGAAGTAGACGAGAGAACTCATGGTCAGCCTCCCCCCGGATGCTGCTGCCCGACCGGTGCGCTGCGGCGTCGAAGACGCACGGCGCCCCGGGTC
>NZ_JBHUWC010000270.1:0-3737 GCF_042670225.1 Isoptericola sp. NPDC057191
GTCGCGGCGGGCACGGCCGGCGGCGTGTCCGGGGCGTTCCGGGAGTTTCGAGCTCTGCGGGCCGTGGCGTGCGGTTCCGCGCTGCCGCGGCGTGCGGTCAGGGCTGCCGCGAGCGGGCGCCGATCCCGGCGACGATGGAGACGCCGATCGCCGCGAGGACGATCTGGAAGACCAGCTCCAGCCAGTCGATGCCGCCTGTGTCCTTGACCCCGACGAGGTCCGCGATCCACGTGCCCAGCAGGGCAGCCACGATGCCGACCAGGATCGTCACGAGGATCGAGATGTTCTGCCGTCCGCGCACGAACAGCCGCCCCAGGGCCCCGATGATCGCGCCGATGATGATCGCGCTGATGATGCCGGAGATGCTCACGGTGCTGCCCCTTTCTCGACGTCGGCGCAGGTCGCGCCTTCGTTGACAGTACGGCGAAGCGTGGGTGCACGCCGCCCGTCCGGCGGGGGTGCGCGGCGGCAGCTCGGCGGCATCTCCTCGGCATCTCGGCGGCGTGTCGGCGGGGTTCGTGCGGTGACTTAGGCTCGTGGGGTGAGCAGCTCGACCCCTGACGGCCCGGCGAACGACGGCACCGCGAACGACGGCACCGTGCACGACGGTGCACGGGACGACGCCCCCGCGACGGACGCGCCGACGACGCCCGCACCGGCGGACGACGCCCCCGCGGCGGACGACGGTCCTACCCCGCACTCGCCCGAGGAGCCGCAGGACGTGACGCTGCTCGTCGACCCGGGGCGTGTGCGCCGCGCCCCCAAGTACCCCGTCTTCCTGTGGGTGGGCGCGCTGGTCGGCGCGGTCGTCGGGCTGATCTTCTCCACCTGGCTGATCGACGTCTCCGGATCGGCCGAGACCCTGATGAAGCCGGGCGTCTACGTCGCGGTGACGGTGCTCGGCGGGATCGCGCTCGGGCTGGGGGTCGCGGGGCTGCTCGCGGTGGTCTCCGACCGGCGCAGCCTGCGGCGCCGCTGACCGATCCTCCAGGTCGGCCGCCCGGGCGGCTGTGGGATACTCGACTCATGCCCTTGCGCCCTGACGGCCGCCTGAACCACGACCTCATGCCCGGCGAGAAGGGCCCCCAGGACGCTTGCGGCGTCTTCGGGGTCTGGGCCCCCGGTGAGGAGGTCGCCAAGCTCGCCTACTTCGGTCTGTACGCGTTGCAGCACCGCGGACAGGAGTCCGCCGGCATCGCGACCAGCAACGGCGAGCAGATCCTCGTCTACAAGGACATGGGGCTCGTGTCCCAGGTCTTCGACGAGACCGCCCTCGACGCCCTCACCGGCCACCTCGCCGTGGGCCACTGCCGGTACTCCACCACGGGTGGGGTCACCTGGGAGAACGCCCAGCCGACCCTCGGTGCGACGGCGGGCGGCACCGTGGCCCTCGGCCACAACGGCAACCTCACCAACTCCGCCGAGCTCGTGAACCTCGTGGCCGAGCGCTACGGCGCGCAGCGGCGCGGCGAGCTGGCGCGCGGCAACACCACCGACACGGCGCTCATCACGGCGCTGCTCGCCGGCGACGCCGACCACACCCTCGCGCAGACGGCGCTCGAGGTGCTGCCGCGCCTGCGCGGCGCGTTCTCGCTCGTGTTCATGGACGAGGGGACCCTCTACGCCGCCCGCGACCCGCAGGGCGTGCGCCCGCTGGTCCTGGGGCGCCTCCAGCGCGGCTGGGTCGTCGCGTCCGAGACGCCTGCCCTCGACATCGTCGGCGCGTCGTACGTGCGCGACGTCGAGCCGGGCGAGCTCATCACCATCGACGCCGACGGCCTGCGCTCCGAGCGTTTCGCCGAGACGGAGCGCGCGGCCTGCGTGTTCGAGTACGTGTACCTCGCCCGCCCGGACAACACGATCAACGGTCGCTCGGTGCACGCCTCGCGCGTCGAGATGGGCCGCCGGCTCGCGCGCGAGCACCCGGTCGAGGCCGACCTCGTCATCCCGACGCCGGAGTCCGGCACGCCGGCCGCCGTCGGGTACGCGGCCGAGTCCGGCATCCCCTTCGGGCAGGGGCTCACCAAGAACGCCTACGTGGGCCGCACCTTCATCCAGCCGTCGGACACGCTCCGCCAGCTCGGCATCCGGCTCAAGCTCAACCCGCTCCGCGAGGTCATCCGCGGCAAGCGCCTCGTCGTCGTCGACGACTCGATCGTGCGCGGGAACACGCAGCGGGCCCTGGTCCGGATGCTCCGCGAGGCCGGTGCGGCCGAGGTCCACGTCCGCATCTCCTCCCCGCCGGTGAAGTGGCCGTGCTTCTACGGCATCGACTTCGCGTCGCGCGCCGAGCTGATCGCGAACGGGCTGACACCGGACGAGATCGGGCAGTCCCTGGGCGCCGACTCCCTCGGGTACATCTCGCTCGAGGGCATGATCGAGGCCACCGAGCAGCCCTCGTCCCAGCTGTGCGCCGCGTGCTTCACGGGCAAGTACCCGATCGAGCTCCCCACTGCCGACCAGCTCGGCAAGCACCTGCTGGAGCAGGCCGAGCTGCCGCTCGGCGCGCCCGAGGACGGGCTCACGCGGGTCTCCGTGGGCGCCGGTGGCGCCAACGCCCTCGACCACCCCTGACAGCCGACTGGTACAGCCGACGAACGGTGAGCATCACGTGACGAACGAACCCCTGACCTACGCCGCCGCCGGCGTCGACACCGAGGCGGGCGACAAGGCCGTCGAGCTGATGAAGGACGCGGTGCGCCGCACGCACGGTCCCGCCGTCCTCGGCGGGGTGGGCGGGTTCGCCGGGCTCTTCGACCTGTCGGCGATCCGCACGTACCGGCAGCCGCTGCTCGCCACGTCGACCGACGGCGTCGGCACCAAGGTCGCGATCGCCCAGGCGCTCGACAAGCACGACACGATCGGCTTCGACCTCGTCGGCATGGTCGTGGACGACATCGTGGTGGTCGGCGCCGAGCCGCTGTTCATGACGGACTACATCGCCACGGGCAAGGTCGTCCCCGAGCGCGTGGCCGACATCGTGCGCGGCATCGCGCAGGCCTGCGAGGTGGCCGGCACGGCGCTCGTGGGTGGCGAGACCGCCGAGCACCCGGGCCTCCTGGAGCCGGACGAGTACGACGTCGCGGGTGCCGCCACGGGCATCGTCGAGGCGGACGCCGTCCTCGGCCCGGAGCGGGTCCGCGCGGGCGACGTGCTGGTCGCGATGGGCTCGAGCGGCCTGCACTCGAACGGCTACTCGTTGGTCCGCGCGGTCGTGAAGCACGCCGGCTGGACCCTGGACCGGCACGTCGAGGAGTTCGGCCGCACGCTGGGCGAGGAGCTGCTGGAGCCCACCCGCGTCTACGCGCGCGACGTGCTCGCGCTCGCGGAGGACCCCGCGGCGCAGGTGCACGCGTTCACGCATGTGACGGGCGGCGGCCTCGCGGCGAACCTCGCGCGCGTCCTGCCGGCCGGGACCGTGGCGACGGTGGACCGCGCGTCGTGGGAGGTCCCCGCGGTGTTCCGCACGGTCCGCGACCTCGGCTCGGTGCCGCGGAGCGACCTGGAGAACACGCTCAACCTGGGCGTCGGCATGGTGGCCGTCGTCGCAGCCGACGGCGTGGACGCCGCCCTGGCGACGCTCGCGGCGCGCGGGGTGCCCGCCTGGGTGCTGGGCTCGGTGGCCGACCTGGACCCCGCCGCACCGGCAGAGGACCTCGTGGCAGGCACGAAGGGCGTGCAGGGCGGCGCGGTCCGCCTGACGGGCGACTACCGCTGAGGTGCGGGGGAGGCGAGCC
>NZ_JBHUWC010000271.1:0-3663 GCF_042670225.1 Isoptericola sp. NPDC057191
GTTGTTCACGTTCTGAGCTCTCAGAACGTGAACAACCACCTGTTCGGCGCCCGGGTCGGTGGGCTGTCAGGCGCCGGCGCCGAGCCGCTCGCGCAGCAGGGAGAGCTGCGCCCAGAGCTGCTCGGGCACCCGGTCGCCGAAGGTGTCGAAGAACTCGGCGGTCAGCGAGGTCTCGGCGAGCCACGCCTCGGCAGGGACGTCGAAGAGCGCGGCGACGTCGTCGTCGGACAGGTCGAGGCCGTCCGTGCTGAGCGCGCCGGGCGCGGGCAGCAGCCCGACGGGGGAGTGCACGGCGCCGGCGTCGGTGCGCAGCCCTCGCGAGCGGTCGAGCTGGGTGACGATCCACTCGACGACGCGCGAGTTCTCGCCGAACCCGGGCCACAGGAAGCGCCCGTCCGCACCCTTGCGGAACCAGTTGACCTGGAACACCTTGGGCCGCTTGTCGGCGTCGAGCCCCTTGCCCACGCGCAGCCAGTGCGCCCAGTGGTCGGCCATGTTGTAGCCGCAGAACGGCATCATCGCGAAGGGGTCGCGGCGCAGCTCGCCGACCGTGCCTTCGGCCGCCGCCGTGCGCTCGGAGCTGATGGTCGCGCCCATGAAGACGCCGTGGTCCCAGCTCGTCGCCTGGGTCACGAGCGGCACGTTCGTGGCGCGCCGGCCGCCGAAGACGATCGCGTCCACGGGCACGCCCGCCGGGTCCTCCCAGACGTCGGCGATCGACGGGCACTGGGCCGCCGCCACGGTGAAGCGGGAGTTCGGGTGCGCGGCCGGGGTGTCGGCGTCCGGCGTCCAGTCGTTGCCCTGCCAGTCCACGAGGTGCGCCGGCGCCTCGGGCGTGAGGCCCTCCCACCACACGTCGCCGTCGTCGGTCAGCGCCACGTTGGTGAAGATCACGTCGTGGGTGAGGGTGTCGATCGCCGTCGGGTTGGTCTCGACGCCGGTGCCGGGCGCGACGCCGAAGAAGCCGGCCTCCGGGTTGATCGCGCGCAGGCGGCCGTCGGGACCGGGGCGCATCCACACGATGTCGTCGCCCAGCGTCTCGACCGTCCAGCCGGGGATGGTGGGACGCAGCATGGCGAGGTTGGTCTTGCCGCAGGCGCTGGGGAACGCGGCGGCCAGGTGGTACTGGCGCTGCTCCGGGGACGTGACCCGCACGAGGAGCATGTGCTCGGCGAGCCAGCCCTCGTCGCGCGCCATCGCCGACGCGATGCGCAGCGCGAAGCACTTCTTGCCCAGCAGCGCGTTGCCGCCGTAGCCCGAGCCGTACGACCAGATCTCGCGCGTCTCGGGGTAGTGGACGATGTACTTCGTGTCGTTGCACGGCCACGGCACGTCCTGGTCGCCGTCGCTGAGGGGCGCACCGACCGAGTGCACGGCCGGGACCCACTGCTGCCCGCCCTCGATGAGGTCCAGGACGGCGGTGGAGACGCGGGTCATCACGTGCATCGACACCACGACGTAGGGCGAGTCCGTGATCTCGATCCCCACCTGCGAGATCGGCCCGCCGACCGGGCCCATGGAGAACGGCACCACGTACATGGTGCGGCCGCGCATCGAGCCGGCGAAGACGTCGGCGAGCTCGGCGCGCATCTCGGCCGGCGCACGCCAGTTGTTGGTCGGGCCGGCGTCCTCCGCGCGCTCCGAGCAGATGAAGGTGCGGGACTCGACGCGCGCCACGTCCGACGGGTGCGAGCGTGCGAGGTAGGAGTTCGGGCGCTTGTCCTCGGCCAGGCGGATCAGCGTCCCCGCCGACACCATCTCGTCGAGCAGGCGCTGCTTCTCCGCGGCGGACCCGTCGCACCAGACGACCCGCGCAGGCTCCGTCAGCGCGGCCACCTCACGCACCCAGGCGCGCGCGTCCCGCGAGGCCGAGGTGGCCTGCGTCGTGCCCGTCGTCGAACCTGGCGCCGTCGCCGCGCCCGCCTGCTCCCCAGGGACCAGGACGTCGGGGGCGAGCTCGGCGATCGCGAGCCGCGTGCGGCGAGGGTTCGCGGTGAAGGTCATCGGATGCTCCGTCCGTCGGCAGGGAGCGGCAGGTGCTCCCCGGGGCTACCTCCAGCGTCTCGCGTCGCCGGACCGACTTTCCAGCCCATCGGCCGTGAAGAATCGCGGATCTTCACATAGAGTCAAACCATGGTGGCGAAGGACGGTCCCGCGGCCGAGTCTCCGGACCTCATCACGCTCGGCCGGCGCATCCGGCACGCGCGGACGTCGCGCGGCCTGACGCTCGAGGCGCTGGGGGAGCAGGTGGGTTCGGCGCCCAGCCTGCTGTCCCTCGTCGAGAACGGGCGGCGCGAGCCCCGCCTGTCGTTGCTGCGGTCGCTGGCGGACGCGCTCGACGTCGCCGTCCCCGACCTGCTCGCCGACGAGCCGCCGTCGCGGCGGGCCGAGCTGGAGATCGCCCTCGAGCGCGCGCAACGCGGGCCGCTGTTCGGCGCGCTCGGCCTGCCGTCGGTCAAGCCGAGCCAGAAGCTCCCCATGCCGGTGCTGGAGCAGCTCGTCGGCCTGCACTCGGAGCTGTCGCGGCGCGAGGAGGAGGCCATCGCCACCCCTGAGGAGGCGCGGCGCGCGAACACCGAGCTCCGGCACGAGCGGCAGGAGCGCGACAACCACTACCCCCACATCGAGGCTCTCGGCGAGGAGCTGACCAAGCGCGCCGGGTACGCCGGGGCGGGCGCGCTGACGCACCGCACCGTCGCGCGCATGGCCGAGCAGCTCGGCCTGACGCTGCTGCACGTGGACGACCTGCCGAGGTCGGCGCGCTCGGTGACGGACCTGGAGAACGGCCGCATCTACCTGCCGCCCGCGTCGATCCCCGGCGGGCACGGCCTGCGGTCCCTGGCGCTGCAGGCGATCGCGCACCGCGTGCTGGGTCACGACCGCCCCCGAAGCTATGCGGAGTTCCTGCGCCAGCGGGTGGAGATCACGTACTTCGCGGCGTGCTGCCTCATCCCGCAGTCCGTGGCCGTCGAGTTCCTGCAGCGGCGCAAGCGCGAGAAGGACCTGGCGGTCGAGGACTTCCGCGACGCGTTCGGCGTCACGCACGAGGCCGCGGCCATGCGCCTGACCAACCTCGCCACCGTGCACCTCGGCATCCCGCTGCACTTCCTGCGGGTGGGCGACGACGGCGCGCTGTTCCGCGGTTACGCCAACGACGGGCTGCCGCTGCCGCAGGACGTCACGGGCGCGATCGAGGGGCAGCTCGTGTGCCGCTGGTGGGCCGGCCGCGAGGCGTTCACTCGTCGTGACCGCGCCACCGAGTCGTACCAGTACACCGACACCCCGGCGGGCACCTTCTGGGACTCGGTGCAGACCGGCACGGGCGCGGACGGGCGGCAGTTCTCCATCACCGTGGGCGTGCCGTACGCGCACGCCAAGTGGTTCCGAGGGCGGGACACGCAGGTGCGCCACGCCTCCACGTGCCCTGACCCGGCGTGCTGCCAGCGCCCGCCGGCCGACCTGGCCCGGCGCTGGGACGGTGTCGCGTGGCCGAGCGCCCGCATGCACCAGCAGGTGCTCGCCGCCCTGCCGCGCGGCGCGTTCCCTGGCGTCGACGACACGGACGTCTTCGCCTTCCTCCAGCGGCACGCCCCCGCCGACTGACCGCTGTGGGTACGAAAACGGCGAGAATTCGCGCCCGGAGTCTCGCCGGGTTCGTACCCA
>NZ_JBHUWC010000272.1:0-3642 GCF_042670225.1 Isoptericola sp. NPDC057191
CCCCACGGGGTGCCCGCCCTTTCGTGCGTCAGCGGCGTCGCGCGAGCGTGGCCGACACGATCCCGCCGGCCACCAGCACCACCGCGGCCGCGCCCACCGCCCAGCCGGGCCAGTAGCCGGCCCGCACCGCGGGCGTCAGCTCGGTGCGCAGCGGCAGGTCCGCCACCAGGTGGTCGGGCGTGAACAGCTGCGTGCGCGCCACCAGCGTGCCGTCCGGCGCCACGACACCGCTGACGCCCACGGTCGAGACCTGCACCGCGGCGCGACCCGTCGTGATCGCCTGCAGCCTGGTCATCGCGAGCTGCTGCGTCGACTCCGCGGTGTACCCGAACGACGCGTTGTTCGTCGGCACCACCAGCACCTGCGCGCCGCGCTGGACCGCGTCGCGCACGATCTCGTCGTAGGCGACCTCGAAGCAGATCACCGTCGCCATCGGCACGGTCACCGGCCCCGACCCGTGCCCGATGGCGGCGCCGTCCGCCGGCAGGTTCACGACCGCCGGCTCGGTGCCGGGGATCATGTCGGTGGTGACCCGGTCCACCTGGGAGCTGAACAGCCGCACGAACCCGCGGATCGGGATGTACTCGCCGAAGGGTGCCGGGTGCTGCTTGGCGTACCGCTGGGTCACGCCCTGACCGGGCTCCCACAGCAGCGCCACGTTGTACCGCCCGCCGGAGGCAGGGAACTCCTGGGCGCCCACGAGGATCGGCGCACCCACGGCCGTGGCCGCGTCGTCGAGCGCCGCCCCCACCTCCGGGGTGGACTGCGGGTCCAGGTCCGAACCGTTCTCCGGCCACAGCACCACGTCGACGCCGTCCCCCGGGCCCTGACCGTAGTCGCCGGCCGCCTGCTCGTCCGCGATCGCGTACGTGCCGCGCAGGTGGTTGTTGAGCACCTCGGCCCGGTTGGCGAACGACCCCTCCCCCGGCTCCGACACGTTGCCCTGCACCGCGCCGGCCCGCAGCACGCCGGCCTGCGCCGTCCCCGTGCCGGCGTCCACGACCCGGCCCACGTGCCCCGGGTCCGCGGCGTCGCTCACCTCACGGGTGGCCGCGTCGTGCGCCAGCGGCAGCAACGACGGACCGACGACCAGCGCCGCCGCCGCGACGACGAACGCACCGGCGCTCGCGGACCCTCGCGCCCGGGCCGTCGCGTCACGCCAGTCGGTGCGCGCCACCCGGGCCACGGCGAGCGCGAGCAGGACGCCGGCGGCCGCGACGAGGAACGACACGAGGGTGGTGCCGCCCAGCCAGGCGGCGCGACCGGTGGGAGCGCCGGCCACCGTCCACGCGAGCCGCCCCCACGGGAAGCCGCCGAAGGGGATCTCCGAGCGCCACTGCTCCACCGCGACGAACAGGACGGCGAACACGAGGCCCTGGGCGAGCGGGTGGCGACCGACCCAGCCCCAGCGCCGCGCCCACGTCCACAGGGCGCCGAACCCGGCGAGGAAGAGTGCCTCGAGCGCTGCGAGCGCGATCCACGGCACGGTGTCGGTGGCGAAGTTGGCCCACCAGATGTGCGGCAGCCAGAACGTCAGGCCGGCGACCAGCCCGACGAGGAAGTTCCACCCGGCGGCGCGACGTCCGTCGCGGCGCATCGCGGCGAACTGGAGTGCGACCGCGACGAACGCCAGCGGCCAGGCGCCGACGTCGGGGAAGGACGCCCACAGGGCGGCGCCCGCCGCGACGGCCAGCAGCAGCGTCGCCGGCCGGCTCGCCCACAGGCCCGCCCGGGGCCGCGCCGCCGTGGTGGTCGTGGTGGCGGGGCGGTGGGGGCCCGGGTCGGCGGACCCCTCGACGGGAGTCGGGCTCACGTGCAGCACCCCCGCAGGGTACGTGACCGCGACCCCGGCTCGGTCCCTCGCCTGCTCGCAGGCTTGCGGGTCGGGTCAGTCGAAGGTGTCGTACAGGACGACGCCGTCGCGCACGGTCTGCAGGCAGACGGGCTCGGGCTCACCGGGCGACAGGTCGGGCAGCAGCGGCTGCCCGGCGCGCGCCTCGGGGTTCCACGCCGACAGGCGGCCCTCGGGTGCCTGGACGGCGAGCGTGTCGGCACGCCACACGGCGAGGTGGGCCGGCGCTCCGACGCGCAGCTCGCCCGCGCCGGTGTGGTCGAGGCCCGCCAGCCGCCACCCGCCGCGCGTGTGGGCACGGAACGCCGACCGTGCGGAGATGCGCTGCGTGGTGTCCTCGTGCGTGAGGGTCGCGCGCACCGCCTGCCAGGGGTCGAGCGGGGTCACGGGGGTGTCGGAGCCGAACGCGAGCGGGACGCCTGCGCTCGCCAGGTCGGCGAACGGGGACAGGGTGGACGCGCGAGCCGCTCCCAGGCGCGCGGCGTACATCCCCTGGGTGCCGCCCCAGGCGGAGTCGAACGCCGGCTGCACCGACAGCGCCACGCCGTACAGCAGGAGGGCGGCGAGGGCCGACGCGTCGACGAAGAGGGCGTGCTCGATGCGGTGGTGCGCCGCGCGCAACGGGCCGGGGCCGAGCTCGGCGGCCGCGAGCTCGAGGCCGCGGACCACCTCGTCCATGGCCCGGTCGCCGATGACGTGGAAGCCGCCCTGCGTGCCGGCGGCGGAGCAGGCGGCCAGGTGTGCGGCGATCTCCTCGCCGTGCAGGAACAGCCGGCCGTCGGGCTCGGCCACGCCCGGGGCGGGCACCAGGTCGCTGTACGGGTGGCGCAGCGCCGCCGTGCGCGAGCCGATCGACCCGTCGGCGCACAGGTCGCCCGCGATGCCCGTCAGGAACGGCAGCTCGCCGAGCATCTGGCGCGCGTCGTCGGCCGTCGCGCACAGCTCGCCGCGGTAGGCGACGACGTGCGGCAGCCCGCCCGCGGGGTGGGCGGTGAGCGCGACGAGCTCGGCCAGCCCCTCGCGGGTGTCCATGTTGGGTTCGCTCATCTCGTGCACGCTCACGATGCCGCGGGCAGCCGCGTCCTGCAGCGCGCGCCGGTAGGCGCGCGTGCGGCGCGCCGGGGAGACCTGTCGCACGACGGCCGCGGCGGTGTGGTGGGCGTCGGACGTCACCATGCCGGACGGGTCCCAGCCGGTCAGGCGGTCGAGGCCCGCCGCCCGCGCGAACGACGTGGACACGACGGCGCTGTGCCCGTCGACGCGGGACGCGTACACGCGCCGGCCGCCGCAGGCGGCGTCGAGCTCCTCGCCCCGGGGGGCGCGACGCTCGGGCCAGGTCTGCTCGTCCCACCCGAACGCGAGGAGGGCCTCCTCACCGCCCGGGTCGGCCGCGTCGAGCTGCCGCGCGCCGCGGGCCAGCGCTTCCAGCGCGTCGGCGAGCGAGGTCACGGCCCCCGCGGTGAGGTCGACGGAGTCGGCGGCCAGGCCGGTCTCGAGCAGGTGCACGTGCGCGTCGACGAATCCGGGGGCGACCAGGGCCCCGTCGAGGTCGATCACCCGGTCCGCTCGCGCCGCGAGCCCTGCCGCCGTGTCCTCCGCCCCGAGCCAGGTCACGACCCCGTCGTCGACGAGCAGCGCCTCGGCGAACGGGTCGGCGGACGAGTGGACGACTCCGTTGCGGTACAGGGTGGACGTCACGGCTTGCACTCTAGGGCACCGGCCCACCGGCGACCCGCGCAGATCCCTCACCGGTTCGTCACACCACGCGCGGGTGGGCGCGAGCCCACCCG
>NZ_JBHUWC010000273.1:0-3641 GCF_042670225.1 Isoptericola sp. NPDC057191
GTCGAGAACGTGCGCAACCGCCTGTTCGGCGCCCCGGTTTACGCCCGGTGGTCGGCCATCGCCCGCTCGGTGAGGCCGCGCACGAAGCCGGCGCCCCAGGCGAGGTGCATGGTGACGACGACGGCGGGCAGCACGACCGCCTCGCGCACGCCCAGGCGCGGACGCCGGCCGGCGGCGTGCGCGCAGGCCGCCAGGACGCCCGCGACGTAGGCCGCCGGGAGGACGCCGCCGAGGAGGACCACGACCGGCAGGCCGGCGAGCGCTCCCCCGGCGACGAGCAGCACCGACGCCGCCAGGCCGAGGACCAGCGCGGGCGGGGCGAGGTAGCGCGCGCTCGCCGTGGACGGGTCGCGCCGGATCACCTCGCGTCGCCACATGCCCGTGCGCCAGAACTGCTTGGCGACCGCCCGCAGCGTGCGCCGGGGACGGTACGTGACCTGCAGGGCGGGGTCGAACCACAGCAGGCCGCCGGCACGGCGCAGGCGCAGGCACAGCTCCCAGTCCTCGGCCCGCACGAGCGACGGGTCGTACCCGCCCACGGCCTCGACGGCCGAGCGCCGGAACGCCCCGAGGTACACCGTCTCGGACGGGCCCGCCTCGCCGCCCACGTGGAACGACGCGGCACCGATGCCCGCCGGGTGGCTCATCGCGCGCGCCGCGGCCCGCTGCACGGTCGTCGTGCCGACCGGGTGCATCAGCCCGCCCACGCCCACGGCGCCCGTGTGCTCCAATGCGGCGACGGCGCGGGTCACGTAGTCCGCCGGCAGCACGGTGTGCCCGTCGACCCGCAGCAGCACCTGGTCGCCGTCACCGGCCTGCGCCGTCGCGAGGTTGAGCCCGATCGACCGGGAGCCGGTCGGGTTGTCCACGACCAGGACGCGCGGGTCGGCCGCGGCGAGCGCCGCCGCGACCTGGGCGGTCGCGTCGTGCGAGGGCCCCACGGCGAGCACCAGGCGCAGCGGCCCGGCGTAGTCCTGGGCGAGCACGGACGCGACCGCCTCGCCCAGGTACGCCTCCTCGTCCCGCACGCACGCGACGACGGCGACGCCGGGCGGCGCGTCCGTCCACCGCAGGGCGGAGGTCGCGTCGCCCGGCGCCGGGCCGGCGGAGGCCGGGTCGAGCGGAGCGCCGGCGGGCGCCCGGTCGAGCGTCCGGTCGAGCTTCTCCACCGGTCGGGCGGGTCAGGCGTCGACGCGGCGCAGGCGCGACATCGGCGACAGCTCGCCGGGCATGACGCGCTTGGCGCCGTCGCCCATCGCCTGCTCGAGGATGCGGATGTCGCGCACGAGGTTCGCGAGGCCCTTCGGCTCCAGCGACGCCGCGTGGTCGGAGCCCCACATCGCCCGGTCGAGGGTGATGTGCCGCTCGACGGCGACGGCGCCCAGCGCGACCGCGGCCAGCGAGATCTGCAGGCCCGTCTCGTGGCCGGAGTACCCGACGGGCACGCCGTAGCGCTCCTGGAGCGTCGTGATGGTCCGCAGGTTCGCCTCCTCGGGCGGCAGCGGGTACGTCGACGTGGCGTGCAGGATGACGAGCCCGTCCGTGCCGAGGATCTCCACCGCGGCGTCGATCTGCTCGAGCGTCGACATGCCGGTCGACAGGATGAGCGGCTTGCCGGTGTCGGCCAGCGCGCGGAGCAGCTCGTGGTCGGTCACCGAGGCGGAGGCGATCTTGTGCGTCGGGACGCCGAACTCCTCGAGGAAGCCCACCGAAGGCACGTCCCACGGGGAGGCGAACCACTGGATGCCGCGCGACTTCGCGTACTGGTCGACCTCGGTGTACTGGTCGTGCTCGAACTCGACCCGGTACTTGTACTCGAGGTAGGTCATCTCGCCCCAGGGCGTCTGCCGGATCTTGTCCCGCTGGTCCTTCGGGGTGCTGATCTCCGGGGCGCGCTTCTGGAACTTCACGGCCTGGCAGCCGGCGGACGCCGCGACGTCGATCAGCTGCTTGGCGATCTCGACGTCGCCGTTGTGGTTGATGCCGATCTCGCCGATGACGTACACCGGCTGGCCGGCGCCGACCTCGTGGTCGCCGACGCGGACGAGGTGCTCCGCGGGGCGCTCGGCGGCGGTGGTCGTGCTGGCGGTGCTGGTCACGGGGGTGTCCTTCCGTTCGTGGAGCTCGGGGGTCGGACGCGCGGTGGCGTCCTGTCGGGCTGCGAGGATCCGCTCGCAGACCTCGCGGACGGCGCCGTGGCCGCCCGCGCGGTCGAGGACGACGCGCGCGGCGGCGGCGACCTCGGGGTGGGCGTCGGCGACGGCGACAGGCCAGCCGACGAGGGCGAGGGCGGGCAGGTCGTTGACGTCGTTGCCGACGTACGCGACCCGGCCCGGGTCGAGGCGGTTGACGGCGCACCAGTCGCGCAGCGCGGCGGCCTTGTCGTCGACGCCGTGCAGGACGTCGACGCCGAGCTTGCGGGCCCGGGCCGCCACCACCGGGTTGGTCTCGGTGGACAGGATGAGCAGCGGGACCCCGGTGCGGCGCAGGCGCGCGACGCCCAGGCCGTCGCCCCGGTGCACGCGCACGCTCTCCGTGCCGTCCTGCGACACGTAGGCGCCGTCGTCGGTGTGCACGCCGTCGAAGTCCGTGACGAGCGCGTCGACGTCGATCGGCGTGCCGGTCGGCGCGTCGGCCGGGACGGTGGCGGACGCCGCGGCGGGCTGGTCCAGCAGCGTGCGGGCGAGCCACAGGTCACGCGGCTCGTCGACCTCCAGCGACCACTCGGGCGCCACGGGCTGCAGCCCCACGGACCCGAAGAAGCGGCTGCCCGCCTCCCGCAGCCCGGCGGTGCGCATCGCGTAGAACGCGCCCGTCTCCCGGAAGTGCGGAGTGCGGTCCTGGCGGCGCGGGCGGTGGTCGGTGCCGTGCCCGACGGGCGTCGGGCCGTCGTCGTCGAGCCGCCACTGGAAGTCGTGGGTGGGCGCCACCGCGACCACGACGTCGTGCGCGCCGTCGGCCACCCGCCGCACCGCGGCGTCCAGGTCGGCCGGGTCGACGAACGGCGACGTCGCCTGCAGGAGCACGGTGACGGCAGGGTCAGAGGTGGGGGCGCCTGCGGGCGCCTCGGCGCGCAGGGCGTCCAGCGCGTGCAGGACGGCGGACTCGGAGCTCGCGGTGGCGCCGGCGATGTCGGCCGGACGGCGCACCACGCGCGCCCCGTGCGCGGTCGCCTCACGGGCGATCTCGTCGTGGTCGGTGGAGACCACCACGGCGGAGACCGACGGTGCCGCCAGCGCCGAGCGGACCGCCCGGGCGACGAGCGTCGTGCCGCCCACGCGCTGCAGGTTCTTCAGCGGGATGCCGGCCGAGCCGCCGCGCGCAGGGATCACGACGAGCGCACCACGGTCGGGGTCGAACCCCGGGTGGATGTCGTTCATGACGCCGACACTAAGAGCGCGACAAGTCGCGATCGGCCTTTTCCGGGGAACTGTCGCCGAACATCAGGATGCCGTCAGGTGAACACTTTCCGACGCCCTTCAAGAATGGCTCGTGACGCTTTCCGGGTGCCCTTTCATGGGAGAAGTCACCGGGAGAATTCCCCTGTCCGAGGAGGTCCGATGGACGCCCTGACCGCCCGCACGTCCCCGCGCGTCACCCCCGCGCCGCGCGTCGAGGCGCTGCCCGTGCAGCGCCTCGAC
>NZ_JBHUWC010000274.1:0-3586 GCF_042670225.1 Isoptericola sp. NPDC057191
CTTTTCGGCCGCCCGCGCAGTCAGAACCAGGCCAGGGCATGCCCGCACCTGGGTCTGACAGCTCGGTCGGTCAGACCGCCGACCAGCCGCCGTCCGACGCGAGGATCGCGCCGTTGAGGTTCACGGCGTCCGTCGACAGCAGGAACGTGATGGACGCGGCCAGGTGCTCCGCCGTCGCGATCCCGGGGATGTTGCCCATGAACCGGCCCAGGCGCGCGCCGCCGAACTCGGCCTGGCCGGGCACCTGGATGCCGGTCGCCACGCCGCCGGGCGCGACGGCGTTCACCTGCACGCCCGTGCCGGCGTACATCACGGCGGACGACTTGGTCAGGCCGACGACGGCGTGCTTCGAGGCTGTGTACGCGGCGCCCGCGGCCGACCCGCGCAGCCCCGCCTCCGAGGCGACGTTGACGATCCGGCCCCGGCCCGCGGCGAGCATCCCGGGCAGGACGGCGCGCATGAGGCGCATCGTGCCGTCGACGTTCACCCGCATCACCCGCTCCCACATCGCGTCGGTGAGCTCGTGCACCGCGCCCATGTCGTCCATGATCCCGGCGACGTTCGCGAGCGCGTCGACCCGGTCGCCCGCCGCGCGCACGATCTCCTCGACCGACGCGGCGGACGTGATGTCGCCCGCGACGGTCACGACCTCCGCGTCCGGCAGGGTCGCGGCGAGCTCGTCGAGCTTCTCCTTCGCCAGGTCGACGGCGACCACGCGGCCGCCCTCGCGCGCCACGCGGGCGGCGACCGCCCGGCCGATGCCGGACGCGGCACCCGTGACGACGACGGTCTGGCCGGTGAAGCGGCCGGGGGTGACCTGCTCGGTCCACGGGGCCGGCGCGGACGTGGCACCCGCCGTGCTCCCGGACGCGGTGCCTGGCGCGTCGGCGTCGTCGGGCGCCTGCTCGCGGTAGGCGGCGACGAGGCTGTCGACCATCTCGGCCGGGAACTGGCCGTTCGACAGGGCGACGAGCTGCTCCAGGGGCAGGCTGCGCGCCGGGGCGAGCGCCTCTGCGGAGGCGCCGGCCTGCTCGAGGACGGCGCCGAGGATGCGGCCTCCGACGGGGTGGTCGAGCCACTCGCCGACGGTCGAGGATGCGGACAGGGCCATGGTGCTCTCCTTGATGGCGGTCCCCCGGAGGGGGTTTCAGGTAACCGGACAATGTTGTCCGGTTGATAGTCTATTCCCGTGCCCACCGAACGGAGCAACCCTCGCCCTGCCGCCAGGAGCAACCCCGGGCCCGCGGCCGCCGCACGCAACCGGGCCGCGCTCCTGAGGGCGGCGCACGCGGTCTTCGCCGAGTCCGGCACCGCCGCCCCGCTGAGCTCCGTCGCCCGCCGCGCCGAGGTCGGGCAGGGCAGCCTCTACCGGCACTTCCCGGACCGCGTCGCCCTCGTGGCCGCCGTCGTCGAGGAGAACGTCGCCGAGCTGGAGGCCGCCTCCGCCGACGGCGCCGCCCTGCCCCGCCTGCTCGGGCTCGTGACCCGGCACGCCATCGAGTCCGTGGGCGTCGTCGACCTGCTGGCCGAGGACCGGCCCGGCCGCATGCTCGAGCTGCGCGACCGCGTGGCCGCGGTGCTCGCCGCCCACCACGAGGCGGCGCTCGCGGCGGGTCAGGTGCCCCAGGACGTCGGGGTGGACGACCTCATGCTCGGGGTCGAGCTCGTGGCCGGCGCGCTCACGCGGAGGCCGGCCGGGGAGCGCGCGGCGATGGCCGAGCGCGCCTGGCGCCTGCTCGGGATCGAGGTCGCGCTGCCGTGACCCGGCCCGGCGGCGTTCGGTAGACTCGGCCTCGGCCGTGACTGGCGAGGGTGGGTCACCACCGGGGAGCGGCCGACGTGTCCCGTCATGCGCGCCGCCCGCCTGGGTGCGAGGGTCTTTCCGCGAGAACCCGCACCGAGGAGAAGACACATGTCCGGAGCACCGTCCGCCCCCGACGTCCAGCTCGCCGACGACGCACAGCGCCCCGTGCGGCGCGCGCTGCTGAGCGTCTACGACAAGACCGGCCTCGTCGAGCTGGCCACCGCCCTGCACGCCGCCGGCGTCGAGCTCGTCTCGACCGGCTCGACCGCCGGGAAGATCGCCGACGCCGGCATCCCCGTGACCCGCGTCGAGGAGCTCACCGGCTTCCCCGAGTGCCTCGAGGGCCGCGTGAAGACGCTGCACCCGCGCGTGCACGCCGGCATCCTGGCCGACACCCGCAAGGCCGACCACCTCGCCCAGCTCGCCGACCTCGGCATCGAGACCTTCGAGCTGGTCGTCGTGAACCTCTACCCGTTCGCGGCGACGGTCGCGTCGGGCGCGGGCCCGGACGACGTCGTCGAGCAGATCGACATCGGCGGCCCGTCCATGGTCCGCGCCGCGGCCAAGAACCACCCGAGCGTCGCGGTCGTCGTCGACCCGGCCCGCTACGACGACGTCGTCGCGGCCGTGCAGGGCGGCGGCTTCACGTTCGCGCAGCGCAAGCGGCTCGCCGCCGCGGCGTTCGCCCACACCGCGCAGTACGACGTCGCGGTCTCCTCCTGGTTCGCGAGCTCCTACGCGCCCGACGAGGTCGCGGTCGAGTCGCACCTGCCCGACGTCGCGGGCGCCGCCTTCGAGCGCGCCGCGGTGCTGCGCTACGGCGAGAACCCGCACCAGAAGGCCGCCCTGTACACGCGGACCGACGGTGCGACCGGGCTCGCCCAGGCCACGCAGCTGCACGGCAAGGCGATGAGCTACAACAACTACGTCGACGCCGACGCCGCGTGGCGCGCCGCCCACGACCACGAGGGCCCGGCCGTCGCGATCATCAAGCACGCCAACCCGTGCG
Organism: Isoptericola sp. NPDC057191; assembly: GCF_042670225.1. Taxonomy (NCBI): domain Bacteria; kingdom Bacillati; phylum Actinomycetota; class Actinomycetes; order Micrococcales; family Promicromonosporaceae; genus Isoptericola; species Isoptericola sp. NPDC057191. The sequence continues at coordinate 2,814 of NZ_JBHUWC010000274.1, forward strand.
GCATCGCCGTCGGAGCCGACGTCGCCCAGGCGCACGCGCGCGCGCACGCGACGGACCCCGTGTCGGCGTACGGCGGCGTGATCGCGGCGAACCGCGTCGTCACGAAGGCCGCGGCCGAGCAGATCGCCCCGGTGTTCACCGAGGTGCTCGTGGCGCCCGGCTTCGAGCCCGAGGCCCTCGAGATCCTCCAGGCCAAGAAGAACCTGCGCCTGCTCGTGGTCGACACCCCGCCGCGCGCCGCTGCGGAGAACCGCCCGATCTCCGGCGGCATGCTCGTCCAGGAGGTCGACCGGTTCCAGGCCGAGGGCGACGACCCCGCCTCCTGGACCCTCGCCGCGGGCGAGGCTGCCGACGAGGCCACGCTGGCGGACCTCGCCTTCGCGTGGAAGGCCGTGCGCGCCGCGAAGTCGAACGCCATCCTGCTCGCCGCGGACGGCGCCGCCGTCGGCATCGGCATGGGTCAGGTCAACCGCGTCGACTCCTGCCGTCTGTCCGTCGAGCGCGCCAACACGCTGGCCGAGGGGCAGGAGCGGGCGCGCGGCGCGGTCGCCGCGTCCGACGCGTTCTTCCCGTTCGCCGACGGCCTGCAGGTGCTGCTCGACGCCGGCGTGCGCGCGGTCGTGCAGCCGGGCGGGTCCATCCGCGACGCCGAGGTGATCGAGGCGGCCCAGGCCGCCGGCGTCACGATGTACCTCACCGGGACGCGCCACTTCGCGCACTGACCCGCACCGGGCCGCAACGAGCGTGCTGACTTGATCCTCAAACAGCGTTCT
>NZ_JBHUWC010000275.1:0-3568 GCF_042670225.1 Isoptericola sp. NPDC057191
GTAGTGGGCAAAGACCACTACCTCGTCGCGGGGAGAGCTACTTCGGCAGGTTCGGCACTACCTCGGCGGATGTGCGGTCGCGGCGGGGACGGGTCAGGCGGCCTGGCGCTGCTTGACGCCGGCGGGGACCTCGCCCGGCTCGGTGCCCGCGACGATCGGCACGCGCACCGCGTTGCCCCACTCCGTCCAGGAACCGTCGTAGTTGCGCACGTCGTCGATGCCGAGCAGGTAGCGCAGCGCGAACCAGGTGTGGCTGGAGCGCTCGCCGATGCGGCAGTACGTGACCACGGAGTCGCCCTCGGTGAGGCCCAGGCCGCCGTCCTGGTAGATGGCCTCGAGCTCGGCCCGCGGCTTGTAGGTGCCGTCCGCGGCCACCGCGGTGGCCCAGGGGACGTTGCGGGCCGAGGGGATGTGGCCGCCGCGCAGCACGCCCTCCTCCGGGTAGTCCGGGATGTGGAGGCGCTCGCCGGAGAACTCCTGCGGGGAGCGGATGTCGACCAGCGGACCGTTGCCGAGGTGGGCGAGCACGTCCTCCTTGAAGGCGCGGAACGTGGTGTCGTCGCGCTCGACCACCGGGTAGGTGCCGCGGGCGGGGGAGGGGACGTCGGTGGTGAGCTCGCGGCCCTCGGCGACCCACAGGTTGCGGCCGCCGTCGAGCAGGCGCACGTCCTCGTGCCCGAACAGGGTGAAGACCCACGCGGTGTACGCGGCCCACCAGTTGTTCTTGTCGCCGTACAGGACGATGGTCGTGTCCCGGGAGATGCCGCGGTCGGCGAGCAGGTCGGCGAAGCCGGCGCCGTCGAGGTAGTCGCGCTCGACCGGCTGCAGCAGGTCCGTGTGCCAGTCGATCTTCACCGCGCCGGGGATGTGGCCGGTCTCGTACAGCAGGACGTCCTCGTCGGACTCCACGACCACGAGGCCCGGGGCGTCGAGGTTCTCGGCGAGCCACGACGTCGTCACGAGGCGCTCGGGGTGCGCGTACTCGGCGAGGCGGGGTGTCGGGTCGGTGGGTGCGGGCATGGTTCCTCCATCGGTGCGGCGGCCGGACGTCGTGGCCACTCTAGGAACACCGCGACCGGCGAGGACAGTCCGCGTCCATCATGTGGGACCACGATGCGAGACGCATGGATCAAGCCTCGAAAGACCGCGATGCGGAAGGATGATTCCGAAACTCTTGTACCGCGCCCCGCCTGGGTGTAGCGTCGCGAATGCCTAAGGCGGGCCCGGGCCGTGCGGACGTCGACGTCGACTCCCGCGCGGTGGTCGACGAGATCGATCCGACACCGGCAGCTATCTACCAGGCGGCATGAAGGACAACTCGCCTGCAGCGGCCCGCCGAGCACCCGGTCCCGCACCGGACCCGGTGCGGCGCCGACGAACCCGTGGTGTGCCCGGGGGTCGCTGCCCGACCCGTGGAGACTCACCATGGACCGCAATGCCGTGATCAGCACCCAGCCAGTCCGCACGGCCGTCCCCGTGGACGCAGCACACCTCGAGAAGGCCGTCACCCTGGCCGTCGACAGCGTGGCGAACGCGGGCGGCCCCTTCGGAGCCGTGATCGTCACCCGTGACGGCCGCGTCGTCGAGGGCAACAACCGCGTCACCCAGGACAACGACCCCACCGCCCACGCCGAGGTCACCGCCATCCGGCGAGCCTGCGCCGAGCTGGGCACGTTCGACCTGTCCGGGGCCGTCCTGTACTCCAGCTGTGAGCCGTGCCCGATGTGCCTCGCGTCCGCCCTGTGGGCGCGCGTGGACGCCGTCTACTTCGCCGCGGACCGCCACGACGCGGCCGCCGCCGGGTTCGACGACGCCGCGTTCTACGACTTCTTCGCCGCCCGCCTGCTGGACGCGCCCGAGACCCGGGCCGCAGGCGAGGTCATGACGGTGCGCCACGAGCGCACCGACAGCGCCCTCGCGCCTTTCGACGCGTGGCGCGTCCTCGACACCCGCATCGACTACTGACTCGCAGCGGGCCGGAAAGGACACAAGGACGTGACCATCCTGGGAACCCGGCGGGACACCGCCGAGAACGACGAGACGCCCACCACCGGCACCCGGCGCGGCGCGCTGGACCGGCTGTTCAGGATCACCGAGCGAGGCTCCACCACGGGACGCGAGATCCGTGGCGGCCTGGTGACCTTCTTCGCGATGGCGTACATCGTGATCCTCAACCCGCTCATCCTCGGCGGCACCAGTGCCGAGAACGCCCCGACCGACGTCGCCGGCGGCTGGCTCGCGACCGCCCAGGTCGGCGCCGTCACCGGCCTCGCCGCGGGCGTGCTGACCATCCTGTTCGGCGTCGTCGCGAACCTGCCGTTCGCCCTCGCTGCCGGCCTGGGGATCAACTCGTTCCTCGCTGTCGCCGTGGTCGGCGACGTGACCTGGCCCGAGGCGATGGGCCTCGTGCTCATCAACGGTCTGCTCATCGTGCTGCTCGCCGTCACCGGCGCCCGGTCGGCGATCTTCAACGCCGTCCCGCGCCAGCTGAAGGCGGCCATCACGGTCGGCATCGGCCTCTTCATCGCGTTCATCGGCTTCGTCGACGCCGGTTTCGTCACCCGCACCCCGGCCGGCCCGCCGGTCCAGCTCGGCGACGGAGGCTCGATCACCACCGTCCCGACGATGATCTTCGTGCTCGGGCTGCTGCTCATGGGCGTCCTCGTGTCGCGGGGGGTCAAGGGTGGCTTGCTGATCGGCCTGGTCGCGACGACTGTCGTCGCGGTCGTGGTGGAGGCGGTGCTCCGGCTCGGCCCCGCCGGCGCCGACAACCCGGGCGGCTGGCACCTGTCCGTGCCCGCGCTGCCCGGCTCGCTGGTGTCGGTGCCCGACCTGTCGCTGCTCGGCCAGTTCAGCTTCGGCGCCTTCGACCGCATCGGCGCGCTCGCGGCGACGATGCTCGTGTTCACCCTGTTCTTCACGAACTTCTTCGACGCGATGGGCACGATGACGGGTCTCGCGAAGCAGGGCGGGCTCGCCGACGCCGACGGGAACTTCCCGCGGATCAAGTCGGCGCTGGTCGTCGAGGGCGTCGGCGCGGTCGTCGGCGGCGCCTCGTCGTCGTCGTCGAACACGGTGTTCGTGGACTCGGCGGCAGGTGTCGGCGAGGGGGCCCGCACCGGGCTGGCGTCGGTCGTGACGGGCGGGCTGTTCCTGGTCGCCATGTTCCTCACGCCGCTCACCGCCGTCGTGCCGATCGAGGTCGCCAGCGGCGCGCTGGTCGTGGTCGGCGCGATGATGATGCGAGAGATCAAGGAGATCGACCTGGGTGACTTCTCCGTCGCCCTGCCGGTGTTCCTCACGGTCGTGACCATGCCGCTGACGTACTCCATCGCCAACGGCATCGGGATCGGCTTCATCACCTGGGTGCTGCTGCGGTTCGCCTGCGGCAGGGTGCGCGAGGTGCACCCGCTGCTGTGGGTGGTCGCGGCCGGCTTCCTCGTGTACTTCGTGCGCGGCCCGCTCTCGGCGGCGCTCGGCGCCTGACGGCACCGTCGGGGGGGGGGGCCCGCCGGCGGGGGGCGGGGGGGCCGGGGGGGGGGGGGCCGGTCCGCAGTCGCCCGGCACC
>NZ_JBHUWC010000276.1:0-3519 GCF_042670225.1 Isoptericola sp. NPDC057191
CGACGAGACAGGGCCAACCGCCCGCTCACAGCGATCGGAGGTCAGTGGTCGGTGCTGCGGCGACGCCGGGCGGCGGCGACGGCGATGCCGCCGGCGGCGGCCAGTCCTGCGGCCGCGGCGACCAGGCCCGCGACTCCTGCGCCCGTCTGCGGCAGGAAGCCGGGCGTCGGCGATCCCGGAGGCGCCGCCTCGGGCGGCACGGCGCCGGGGACGGTCACGCCGGGCGTCGGGGTGGGAGACGGCGTGACGCCGGGCGGGTTGGTCGCGCAGTTGGGCGACGACGGCGGGTAGTTCGCCGTCATCGTCAGCTCGGGGTTGACCTGCATCTTCACCTGGACGGACGGGCGCACCCAGTCGAACTCGTCGCCCTCCACCCACACGCCGTCCTCCAGGCGCCAGCCCGGCCAGTCGAGCGGGTTGCCGGCGGCGTCGACGACGGCGCCGGGCCACAGCACGCGGCCGCTCAGCGGCAGGTCGGGCTGCACGACGTCGTCGCCGTCCGGGTTGATCCACGTGATGGTGACGGTGGTGTTCGGGGTGCCCGTCGCGGTGACGGCGTAGCGCAGGTACGGCACGTCGCCGTCGCACACGGGCTCGAAGATCTGGGCGGTGAGCGTCGGGACCTCGGGCTGCTCGTACCCGGTGCTGCTCGGGCTGCTGCTCGGGTCCGGGGTCTCCGTCGCCGCACCGGCGGGCGTGGCGACGGCCAGGGCCGCGCCGGCGCTCAGGAGCAGGCCGACGGCGACACCGGCGGCGTAGCGTGCGTGGGCCATCTCGACTCCTCGGGCAGTGCTCGCGTGGGTCTTCCTCGGGCGTTCACGCTAGCGTCGCCGGGGCGGCGCGGACCCCGCCTCACCCGGGTGAAACCGCTGGCAGGGCGCGCATTCACCCGCTGCTGACGGTGGCCCGGGACATCAGTCGCAGACCAGTGCCTCGGCGTCGAGCAGCCCGCCCGCCGTCGTCGTCGGCGTGGACCAGACCTCCAGCCGGCCGGCGGGCGTGCCCCCCACCGTGCCCCCCGCTGCGCCCCCCTCGATGCCCCCCTGCGTGCCGGGGGCCGCCGGGACGGTCAGCCGCAGGGTGGTGCTCTCCCCGGGGGCGAGGACCACGGTGACGGACTGCGTCGCGCGGGCGTGCGTGGTGCGCGCGTCGCCCCCGACGGGGTTCCCGTCCCGCTCGACGCGCGGCGGCTCGGCGCCGCGCGGACCCGCCACCGTCACCCCGAGGCTCAGCGTGCCGGGCGGGTGGGCACGGCCCGGCAGGCCGGCTACGTAGGAGGGCAGGGCCGTCGCGGCGTCCTTCGGTGCTTCCGACGCGAGCGTGAGCTCCAGCGTGTCCGCCCGCCCGGTGGGTGTGCACGTGGACTCGACGACGGTCAGCGCGGAGCGCAGGTACGCCGACATCTTGCCTGCGACGTGGTCGGTGAGGAACACGCCGACCGCGTCCGCGGCGCGCGGCGCGGTCGCGAACGACCCGGCCACGAGCGTGCCCGCCAGGCGAGACTCCTCGGCAGGGTCGGCCGACCAGACCCGCAGCCGGTGCTCGCCCGCCGCGTGCTGCAGGCCGGTCAGGAGCGCGCCCGGGCTGACGTCGCTCGTCTGCGCGAGGACGGCCGCGGCCGTGTCGGCGTAGAACTGGTCGGCGGTCGCCGGGTCCAGCACGTCGTAGACGCGGCGCAGCAGCACGTCGACGACGTTCTCGGCCGTCAGCTCCACCCGGTCCCGGCCGAGCTCCTGCGCGACCGGCCCGGACAGCGGGACCCGGACCGACCCGGCCTCGGCGAGCAGGAAGGACAGCGCGACGGGGTCGGTCGCGAGGACGCCGTCGACGCGCTCACCTTCGTTGCGGGCCCACATCTCGGCGGCCAGCGCGGCCGTCGTCGGGAAGTCCGGCGTCGCGGTCACGTCCTGCACGAACATGCCGAGCCGCCCCGTGTACGCCGCGTCGTCGTCCGCGGACAGCGGCAGCACGGGCTCGCGGAACGCCGGGAAGTCCGCGGCCGGGACCTGCCGCACCACCGACACGCGCCCCTGGTCGGCGCGCAGCAGGATGAGCGCGCCCGGGATGCCGCCGCCCTCGCGCAGCTCCGCGCTGCTCATGCTGAGCATCAGGTAGGTCCGCGGGCCGTCCGCGCCGAGCATCGCGGGCGCCAGCGTGGCGGCGCGGTCGCCGGTGGCGACGACGGCGGCGAGCTCGTCCACCTGGTCGCGCAGGGTCTCGACCGGCGCCGCCAGCTGGGGCAGCAGGTCCGCAGGGTCGACGTCGTCGAGGCTGGCGCGCGACGCGTCCACCGAGAGTCGCGCCGCGGCCAGCCCCGGCGCCGCCGCCCGCAACGGTGCGAGGTCGAGGCCGCCGCCGGGCGTGCGCGTCGTGGCGGGGACGGCGTCGGCCAGGTCCGCGAGGGCAGGCAGCACGTCACCCGTCACGTCGTCGAGCACGACGGCGACGTCAGCCGCGGCGGCGGCGGACGGCCCGATCACGGGAGCCCGGGCGGCGAGCCACCACAGCGGCCCGTCGGTGGACTCCCGGGCCACCGTCGTCTGGCGCCGCAGCTCGGCGAGCGCGGGGGAGGAGGCGAGGGTCGCCGGGGTGGCCCCGTCGACCGTGGCCCGGGCACCGGCGCGCAGCTCCCCGGCGACGACGGGCACCTCCGCGGCGGCGCGGGTCAGCGCGGTCCGCGCCACCATGGCGTCGCGCACCAGGAGCACCGAGCACACGACGGCCACCAGCAGGGTCAGGCACACGCCGAGCACGACCCACCGCCCGACCCGCCGTCGCCGGGGTGGCGCCGGGGAGACCGGGTCCGTCGTGGGGGGCGCGTGGCCGGTGTCGACGGTCATGTCGGCACGGTAGGTCCGCGCGGGCCCGGCGGAGGGATGAATGTGCGGGTGATGTCCGCGCGCACTGCCGACCCGGCGGACGTGACCGCCACCACCGGGAAGGTCCCTGTCGTGCACGGCGGGTGCGGGTTACGGTCGTCGTGACCTGTCCCGGAGCACGAAGGAGATCTCCTATGACCACCCGTACCGCACGCACCGCCTGGAACGGCGACATCCAGAAGGGCTCCGGCCGGGTCGAGCTCGCCAGCTCCGGGGTGGGGACGTTCGACGTCTCCTTCCCCCGTCGGACGGCGGACACGGCGGAGGGCGTCACGAGCCCGGAGGAGCTCATCGCGGCGGCGCACTCGTCGTGCTACGCGATGGCGTTCTCGCTGGAGGTCGCGAACGCGGGCGGCACGCCCGGGGAGACCGACGTGACCGCCGACGTCACGCTGACCCCGGCACCCGGCGGTGGGCTCGAGATCTCGAAGATCAAGCTCACCGTGGTGGGGTCGGCCTCGGGCATCGACGCGGACGCCTATCGTGCCGCCGCCGAGGCCGCGAAGGCCGGCTGCCCGGTGTCGAAGGCGCTCGCGGGCGTCGGCGAGATCTCGCTGGACGTCACCTTCAACGGCTGACCCGCCCCACCCCGGAGTCGCAACGAGCGTGCTGACTTGATCCTCAAACCGCTGGTTTGAGG
>NZ_JBHUWC010000277.1:0-3422 GCF_042670225.1 Isoptericola sp. NPDC057191
GGCGGCCCGCCGCGCCGCCCCCCGACCCGCTGGCCGGGGCCGCCCCCCCGCCCTCCCCGCCCCGCGCACGCCGCGGGCCGCCCACCCCCGGGGGGGGCCGGCCCTCGGCGTGTACGGCCTTCGGTGTGTCGGGCCTTCGGTGTGTCCGCCGGCCGGCCTTCAGACGCTCGACGCCGGACGGGTCTGCCAAGGCCAGCGCGGGCGGCTCGTGCGCTCCGACACGCGCCGGTGCAGCAGGGCGAGGGCGGCCGCCACCGTGGCGGGGTCCTCGACCGGGCTCATGTGCCCGGTGGCGGGCACCACCGTGAGCGCGCCGTCGCGGGCCGCGTGCACCATGTGCTCCGCCTCCACGAGCGGCGTCACCTGGTCCTCCGCACCGACGACCACCGCGACCGGGCCGTCGAAGCTGCGCAGCACGTCCGTCCGGTCCGGGCGGGCCGCCATCGCTCGCTGCGCCCACGCGACGCCGGACGGCGACTGGGACCGGATCCACGACTCCAGCTGCGGGTACAGGTGGCGGCGCTGCTGCGTGCTGGTCGACCCCAGCAGAGTGCCCGGCATGCTGAGGACCGGGTCGAGGGTCTGTTCCGCGGTGACGGCGGCCGCGATCCGCAGGCGGTTGGCGCGGGCGGCCTCGAGGTCGGCGGTCGACTTGGTGTCGACGAGCCCGAGCCCGACGACGAACCCGGGGTGCCGCTCGGCCAGGGCGAGCGCCACATAGCCGCCCATCGAGAGGCCGACGACGACGGCGTTGCCCTCCCCCTGCTCGCGCATCGTGCGGTACACCGCGTCGGCGACGTCCTCGAGCCGCGGCGCCATCCCGCCGAGGTCGGAGTGACCCTGGCCGGGCAGGTCCACGCCGATGGCGCGCACCCCCTCCGGCAGGGCCCCGGCCGCCGCCGCCCACATGCGATGGTCGAGCGGGAACCCGTGCAGCAGCAGGATCGGCGTCCCCGCCCCCTCATGGAGCACAGAGGTCGCCAGGGGCCCAGGGCTGGTGGTCATCGTCGACTCCTCGTCTTCGCCGGATCGGTCGTCGCGGGTGGTTCGGCTCAGCTCGGCACGGACGTGGCCTGCTCCACGGTGCCGTCGTAGTGCGTGGGCAGCGGGGCATGACCGGGCAGCACGTGCCCCACGATCTCGTCGAGCACCCGGCGCACCGCCGGCTCCCCCACCCACAGGTGCTTCGCGCCGTCGACGCCGATCACCTCGGCCTGCGGCACGCGCGCGAACCGGCGCCGAGCCTCGTCGGGGCGCAGGTAGTCGTCGTGCTCGGGGACCAGGACCACCAGCGGGCGGCCGAAGTCGGCCCAGCGGTCGAGGTCCTCGTCGGTGGCGCGGTGCAGCGGCGGGGACAGCAGGATCGCCCCCTCGACGCTCGGGTCGGCGCCGTGCTTGAGGACGAGCTCGGTGCCGAACGACCAGCCGACGAGCCACGGGCGCGGCAGCTCGCGGAACTCGGCGAGCTCGATCGCCGCGGCGACGTCGAACCGTTCGGCGTCCCCGCCGTCGAACGCACCCTCCGAGGTGCCGCGGGGCGACGAGGTCCCGCGCGTGTTGAACCGCAGCACCGCGAGGTCGGCGAGGGCCGGCAGACGCCAGGCCGCCTTGCGGTACACGTGCGAGTCCATGTACCCGCCGTGCGTGGGCAGGGGGTGGAACGTCAGGAGGGTCGCGACCGGGTCGCGGTCGGCCGGCCTGGCCAGCTCGCCGACGAGCGTGAGCCCGTCCGCGGTGTGCAGCTCGACGTCCTCGCGCCGTGCGGGGAGCATCGTGAGCGAGCGGATCTGGTGGCCCGTGGCCTCGTCGGCGGGGGCAGCGGCGGAGATGTCGTTCATCACGGCCCAGCGTAGTTCCGCCCGGCGGTCCTGGCCGGTCCGCGTGCCGCTCTCCCTAGGGACCCTTGGCTCAGCGCAGTGGATCAGCGCAGTGGATCAGCGCAGTGGATCAGCGCAGTGGATCAGCGCAGCCGGTCCCGGCGCTCCCAGCAGGACGAGTGCCAGTGCCGGCGGTCGTCCAGGCCCGCGGCCTCTCCCCCGACGACGTCCCGCTGCCACGCGACCACGTGCGGCGTGCCCGGCGGGATCTCCTGCCGGCACGCGGGGCAGCGGTACGCCTTGTCCCCGCCGCGCAGCCGCCGCACCGTCCACTCGCCGTCCGCGGCGCTCTCCCGCCGCACCCCGCCCAGGGCACGGTCGAGGTCGAGCGGCGGGGGCGACGCGCCCCAGGGGCGCTTGCGGGAGGGACGGCTGGACGGCATGGCACCCATTGTCGCGCGGAGCGGTCGTTCGTCGGCCGAAGCCTGGACGGCGCGGTCAGGTGGGGCCGTTACAGTGTCCCGGTTCGACCCGCCGACCGAAGGACACTCCGTGAAGCTCCGCACGTCCGCCGCCGCAGCCGCGCTGGCGCTGGCCACGGCCTTGACCCTGACCGCCTGCGCCGACGACTCCGGCGACGGCGCCACGCCGTCCGCGTCCGCGTCGTCGTCCCCGGCCACCGAGGCGCCGAAGCCGACCAAGGAGGACGTCGCCGCGCTCGACGCCGTCAAGGTGACGGGCGACGCCGGCAAGGAGCCCCAGGTGAGCTTCAAGTCGCCGCTCGAGGTCTCCGTGCCGACGTCCCGCGTCGTCGACGAGGGCGACGGTGCCGAGCTCTCCGAGGGCATGCAGGTCACGATCGACTTCGTGAACTACCTCGGTGCCGACGGCACGAGCCAGACCTCGACCTGGAAGACGAAGCAGCCCGCGAGCTTCGTGCTGGGCGACACGAACTACGGCGTCCTCACCGAGCCGCTCACCGGCCAGAAGGTCGGGTCGCGCGTGCTGGTCGCCTTCCCGTCGCAGGACCAGCAGGGCAAGGCCGTCACCGTCGTCAACCTCGTCGAGGTGACCGACGCGACGAAGATCCCGACGCGCGCCGAGGGCGAGGCCGTCAAGCCGGCCGCAGGCCTGCCCACCGTGACGCTCGACGACTCCGGCAAGCCGTCCGTGAAGATCCCCGCCGGCTACAAAGCGCCGAAGGACCTCGTCGCCCAGACCCTCATCAAGGGCGACGGCGCCAAGGTCAAGAACACGCAGACCGTCACGGCGCACTACACGGGCTGGACGCTCGACGGCAAGCAGTTCGACTCGTCCTGGGACCGCGGCGCCCCGGCGTCGTTCTCCCTCCAGCAGGTCATCAAGGGCTGGACCGAGGGCCTCACCGGGCAGACCGTCGGCAGCCAGGTGCTGCTGGTGATCCCTGCGGACCAGGCGTACGGCGCCGAGAAGAGCGCGGACAACGAGCTGGCCGGGCAGACGCTGGTCTTCGTCGTGGACATCCTCGCCGCGGAGTGACCGTCGCGCGCCGTGCGTGATGTCTCGCACGCCACCACGGCGCCCGCCCAGGTCCGCGCAGTGCGCACGTCACGACGGCGGGTCCCC
>NZ_JBHUWC010000278.1:0-3417 GCF_042670225.1 Isoptericola sp. NPDC057191
GGGCACGGGCGTCGCGCTTGGCGCGCCGCCGCTCCTTGCGCCGCTCGATGAGCGTGTAGATCACCGGCACCACGAAGAGCGTCAGCAGCGTGGAGGACACCAGACCGCCGATCACCACGAGCGCCAGCGGCTGGCTGATGAACGAGCCGCCGCCCGTGAGACCGACCGCCATCGGCGTCAGCGCGAAGATCGTGGCCAGCGCCGTCATGACGATCGGCCGCAGACGCTTGCGGGCGCCCTCGTGCACGGCGTCGTCGAGCGACCGGCCCCGCTCGCGGTACTGGTTGATGAGGTCGATGAGCACGATGGCGTTCGAGACCACGATGCCGATGAGCATGAGCACGCCGATCAGGGCGGGCACGCCCAGCGGCGTCCCCGTGGCCAGCAGGGCGAGCAGCGCACCGGTGGCCGCGAACGGCACGGACACCAGCAGGATGAGCGGCTGCACCAGCGAGCCGAAGGTCGCGACCATGACCAGGAAGACGATCGCGATCGCCGCGACGAGCGCGAGCCCGAGGTCGGCGAAGGCGTCCGACTGGTCGGCGGCGACGCCGCCCACCTCGACGGTCGCGCCCGCCGGCAGGTCGAGGCCGTCCGTGGCCGCGGTGATGTCGGCGCTCAGCGTGCCGACGTCCTGCGTCTCGGGCGTCACCGACACCGTCGCGGAGCGCTCGCCGTCGGTGCGCGAGATGGACGTGGGCACGTCCACCCGCTCCACCGTCGCGACGTCCGTCAGGGGCACCATGCCCGTGGCCGAGGGCAGCTGGAGGTCCTCGATCTCCGCCTGCGTGGCCGGGGCGTCGCCCGACTTCACGACGACGTCGGTGGGACCGTCGCCGAGGTCGACCTCGCCCACGGTCTGCTCGGGGTCCATCGCCCCCGCGACGATGCCGGACACCTGGGTCTCGGTGAGACCGAGCGCGGCCGCCTTGTCCCGGTCCACGTCCACCTGCACGACCTGCTGCGCGGCGGCGAGGTTGTTGCTCACCTCGGCCACGCCGTCCAGGTCGGTGACGGCGTCGGTGACCTGCTGCGCCGCCGTCTGCAGGTCGTCCTCGTCGTGCGAGCGCACCACGAGGTCCACCGTGCTGGAGCCGAAGCCGGAGTCCCCGCCGGAGACGCTGACGCCCGTCGAGACGCCCACGGCCAGCGGCTCGACGGCGTCCCGGATCTCGTCCTGGGCGGCGACCGCGTCGGCGTCCGGGTCGAGGGTGATCGCGAACGTCGCCTTCGGCGTCGAGCCGCCGCCCATGAACGCGGCCTGAGCCGCGTCGCCCGTGCCGACGGTCGTCTGCACGCTCTGCACCGCTTCGACGCCCTCGAGCGCGTCCTCGACCTGGGTGGCCGCGGCGTCCTGCGCGTCGAGCGACGCGCCGGGCTCGAACGTCTGCGTCACGGTGACGGTGTCCTGGCCGGAGTCACCGATGAAGTTGGTCTCCAGGCGCGGCACCATCGCGAGCGTGCCGCCGAGCACGGCGACCGCGATCACGAGCGTGACCCACGGGTGGCGCAGCGCGGCGCCGAGGCTCGGGACGTACGCGCGCTGCCACAGGCCGCGACGCTCCTTGGCCTCGGCGGCCTCGCGGACGCGCTCGGCCTCCTCGGGCGAGGCGGGCGCGGCCGGCGTCTTGACGAACCAGTACGCCAGGACGGGGACGATCGTGAGGGCCACGACCAGCGAGGAGAGCATCGCGATGGTGACGGTCATGGCGAACGGACGGAACAGCTCGCCCACCATGCCGCTCACGAACGCGATCGGCGCGAACACGGCGACGGTGCAGATGGTCGACGCCGCGATCGCGCCGCCCACCTCGCGCACGGCCGTGAGGATGGCGGCCTTCTTCTCCTCGCCGTACGACAGGTGTCTCTTGATGTTCTCGATGACGACGATCGCGTCGTCGACGACACGGCCGATCGAGATGGTCAGCGCGCCCAGCGTGAGGATGTTGAGCGTGTAGCCGGTGAGGTTCATGACCAGGAACGTGGCCGCGAGCGACAGCGGGATCGACACCGCCGACACGAGCGTGGACCGCACGGACATGAGGAAGACGAGGATCACCAGGACGGCGAACGCGAGGCCCAGCCCGCCCTCGGTGGCGAGACCGTGGATCGACTCCTCGATGAACGGCGCCTGGTCGAAGACGACGGCGGTGGTGACGCCTGCGTCGTCCAGCGCGGGCTCCAGGTCGTCGAGCGCGTCCTGGATCGCGTGGGAGACCTCGACCGTGTTGCCGTCGGGGGTCTTGGTGATGGCGATGCCCAGCGACGGCTCGCCGTCGAGGCGGGAGAGGGAGGTCGGCTCGACCGGGGCCACCTTGACGGTGGCGACGTCCGAGAGCACGACGGGTTCGGGGACCTGCGGGGCCTGGCTGGCGGTGGGGTCGGCCGTCGTGCCGGCGGGCGGTGCGCCCGTGCCGTCGCCGGTCTCGCCCGTGGTGCCGCCGGTCGCGTCGCCCGCGCTCGCGGCGCCCGCGGCGGCCGCCGCGTCGGGGGTCACGACCAGCGGCAGCGCCTTGAGCTCCTTGACGCTGTCGATGCTGGAGCCCGACTGCACGGAGTAGGTGACGTCGTCGTCCGTGATGGTGCCCGCGGGCAGCACGACGCCGTTGTCCTTCAGCACCGAGGCGACGTCGTCGGTGGTGAGACCCGCCTTGGCGAGCTTCTTGGTGTCGACGTCCACGAGCACCTGGTTGGTCTCGCCGCCGGTGACGGCCACGGACCGCACGTCGTCGACGTCCTCCAGGGCCGGCACGACGACGGTGTCCACGGTGTCCGCCAGCGCGGCCGGGTCCACAGAACCGTCGGCGCCCGCGGCCGCGAGCTGGATGACCGGCAGGTCGTCGAGCGACCCCGTGATCACCTGCGGCTCGACGTCCTGGGGCAGCTGCGACTGCGTGCGCGTGACCGCGGTCTGCAGGCGCTGCGCGGCGGCGTCCATGTCCGTGCCGTAGGTGAACTGGACGGTCGTCACGGAGCTGCCCGTGGACGCCGTCGAGCCGACCGACTCGATCCCCTCGACGGACTTCGCGGCGGCCTCGAGCGGCTCGGTGACGCGCTCCTCGACCACCTCCGGCGACGCGCCCGGGTACACGGCGACGACGGCTCCCGCGGGGAGCTCGAGGGACGGGATGAGCTCCTGCTTGAGGGAGCCCAGGCTCAGTACCCCGAAGACGAGGATCGCGACGGTCGCGAGTGCGACGACGGCGCGGTTCGCCAAGGACAGGCGGGCAAGTCGGAACACGCTCACTCCAGACGGACGGTCGGTAGGACAGGCACGACTCCGCTGTCGTGACGCACGGGCTGAACGGACGATACGCGCCCGCGGTTCCCGCGGACATCCTCCGAAAGGCTGACACCGGCAGGGGCGTGCAGAGTGGCGAGTGCCGGCACGACGCACGACGGGCGCCGGGCGTGGTC
>NZ_JBHUWC010000279.1:0-3397 GCF_042670225.1 Isoptericola sp. NPDC057191
GCTCGACGAGCACTCTCACGACGGCCGGGCACCCCACGGGGGGGCCGGCCGTCGTCATGCCGCGACCGTCTCGCTCACCGGTGCCGGCGGCGCTGCCAGGCGGTGCACCGCCCACGCCACGAGGCCCAGGCCGGCGGCCATGAGGACACCGTGCCCGACGCGCACGGCCGGCGTCCCGAAGAACTGGGGCAGGTAGAGCAGCAGGCCGGCGGCGAGCGGGACGCCGGACCACCGGGGCCGCGCCCCGCCGCGCCACAGCGCGACGGCGGTGAGCACACCGGCCGCGGCGAGCAGGGCGAGCCCGACGCCGAAGAGGGTCATGGCGGCGGGCTGCTCGCGCAGCGCGTCGGCCTCGACGAGGAGCGCCGTGTCGCCCGCGCGCAGCGCGGCCTGGGCGAGGGTGCGGATGCCGAAGATCTCCGCGCCGTAGTACAGGGCGGCCATGCCGGCGCCGGCCCACGCCGTCACGACCGCCGGCGTGGCCGCACGGGCGCCGGGGCGGCCGCGCAGCAGCGTCCGCACGCCGAGGAGGGTGGGCGCGAGCATCCCGAGCCCTGCGATCCCGCACAGGTGCGCCAGCACCCAGCGGTCGGAGGCGAACCCATCGGCGAGCGCGACGGACGGCACCGACTCGTCGGGCCAGGGGCGCAGCACGGGGAAGAGCAGCAGGAGCACGCCCGCCGCGACCGCGCCCGCGGCGGTCCAGCGTGCCACCGCGGCGGAGCCGACGCCGTCGCCGGGCCCCGCGGTCGGAGTCGCACGGGGGGCGGCAGGGTGCGGTGCGGCGGTCATGACGGCTCCTGGGAGGCGGCCGACGGCGCGTCGGCGAGGGCGGAGACACCGGCGACGAGCATGTCGACCAGCGCGTCGAAGCTGCGGTCCAGGTCCTCGGGGAGCCGGAACCCGCGGCTGGCCTCGAGGGTGACGAAGCCGTGCACGGAGGCGCGGACCGCCCGGACGGCGTCGACCGTCCGGTCGTCGGGCAACCCGAAGCCGCGCAGCACGGCCCCCACCAGGGCGACGACGCGGGCTGCGGCGGTGCGGTGCTCGGCGTCCTCGGGGTCGTCAGGGTCGGGCGCGAGCTGGGTGGCGGCGTAGCGGCCGGGGTGCGCGAGGGCGTAGTCGCGCCACGCGTGCGCGAGGGCGCGCAGGGCGTCGGGGCCCGCCCGGCCGACCGTCGCGGCGGCGCTCGCCGTCGTCAGCTCGTCGAGGATCGCCATCGCGACGTCGCGGCGCAGCGCCGCCAGCGAGCCCACGTGCTTGTAGAGGCTCGGGGTGGCGACCCCGGCGGTGGCGGCGACCTTCGCGAGGGTGAGGTCTGCCAGACCGGTCGGCCCGCCCGCGTCCACCTGCTCCAGCGCGATGCGCACCACCGCGTCGCGCGAGAGCCCGGCCCTAGGCACGAGCGCCCTCGTCGCGGATGCTCCCGTCGGCCGCGGGGAGGCCCGCGAGGAAGTCGAGGACGGCGGGGGTCACGACGTCGGGCGCCTGGTGCTGGGGGTAGTGGCCGACGCCGGGCACCAGGAGCTCGCTGCCGCCCAGCGCGTCGCGCATGCGGCCGAGCTCGGCCCCGGCGTCCTTGTAGTCGGGGTCGAGCTCCCCGACGACGACGAGCGACGGCGCCTGGACGCGAGAGACGAGCGGCTCGATGACGGAGTGGTCGAGCGCGACAGCAAGGTCGCGGAAGGAGCGCAGGTGGGCGGCGTCGGACATGCTGCGCCGGATCTCGGCCACGTGCTGCGCGTGCCGCGGCGACTTGCGTCCCTTGGCGAACATCGAGGTGTACAGCGAGCCCCACGCCGCCGCGCCCCACGGGCGGACGAAGAGGACACGGTAGAGCAGGCGGTTGGTGCGGAGCTGGGCGGGGGAGCCGAGCTCCCGCAGGTGCGGCGCCATCAGCACGAGCCCGCGCACGAGGTCGGGGCGCTCCGCGGCGGCCCAGACGGCGGCGGACCCGCCCAAGGAGCTGCCGACCAGCACTGCCGGGCCGGCGTCGAGGTGCTCGACCAGGGCGACCAGGTCGGTGCCGGTGGCGACGTCGCCGTGGGTGGTGAACGTGGTGTCCGAGTCGCCGTGGCCCCGCAGGTCGGCGACGACGACCCGATGCCCCGCCGCGACGAGCGCGGGGACGAGGTCGTCGTACGTGGAGCGCAGGTCGCCCATGCCAGGCACCGCGACCACGAGCGGGCCGGTGCCCGCGTCCGTGTAGGCGAGGCGCCCCTCGGGGCGGGAAAGGTACGTGACCGTCGTGGCGGGGTTGATGTCCATAGCCATAAAGCTAATGCCGTTAGCCGGACGGCGCAAGAGGTTCCTCGAAAAAAGCTCTCCGCCCGTGTCGATCCCGCCGTGCCCCGTTCGACCTGGGGATGAGAAGGTCGCCAGGAGGGCGACCCGCGCACACGACAGGGAGCACGACGATGGCCAAGTACATGCTGATCATGCGGTCCGACGACGCGGCGCAGCGCGCGTTCCAGGAGTCCGGCCTCAGCTTCGACGACATGCTCGAGCGGATGGGCCGCTACAACGACGCGCTGATCGAGGCGGGGGTGCTGGTCGCCGCCGAGGGGCTCGAGGAGCCGGAGAAGGGGGTCGTCGTCGACTACTCGGGCGCCGAGCCGGTGGTGACCGACGGGCCTTACGGCGAGACCAAGGAGCTGTTCAACGGCTACTGGATCCTCGACGTCGACACGATCGACGACGCCGTCGCCTGGGCGCGGAAGGCACCGCTCGCCGGCCCGGGGATGAAGGCCGAGATCCGCCGCATCCCGTCGATCGACGAGTTCCCGCAGGACAACGAGTGGGTGCGCCGGGAGCGTGCCTGGCGCGAGCGCACCCACCAGCTCTGAGCTGACGACCCGACCACCCCCAACAGACCACCCACGACCGGACGGAGCGACGACGATGCCGAAGTACATGCTGATCATGCGCGGGACCGACGAGGGTCAGGCTGCCTACGAGCAGCTCGACTTCAGAGAGGTCATCGCGGCGATGGGCCGCTACAACGAGTCGATGATGGACGCCGGGGTGCTGGCCGCCGGCGAGGGGCTGTCCGACGCCTCCGAGGGCGCCGTCATCGACTTCTCCACCGACACGCCGGTCGTCACCGACGGCCCCTACGGCGAGACCAAGGAGCTCTTCAACGGCTTCTGGATCGTGGACGTCGCCACCAAGGAGGAGGCGATCGAATGGGCCAAGCGGGCCCCCCTGAGCGGACCGGGCACCAAGCTCGAGGTGCGTCGCGTCAACGGGCCCGAGGACTTCCCGCAGGACGACGAGTGGATCCAGAAGGAGGTCGGCTGGCGCGAGGAGCAGGCGCAGCGCGGCCAGTGAGCGCCCCGGTGCCGCACGACGAGGGGCGCGCCGGCGCCGGCGCGGGCTCTCGTCGTGGGGTCGAGGC
>NZ_JBHUWC010000280.1:0-3379 GCF_042670225.1 Isoptericola sp. NPDC057191
GGTGCGGCGACGTCGCCGCGAGGAGAAGAGGTGGTGACGGTCACGGTCATCCCTGGTCGAGGAGGGCCTGGGCCTGCGAGTCGGCGTCGGCGAGCAGCGCGTCGATGTCGGCGTTCTTGTCGGTGAGCACGGCCTGCACGATCGGGTCGAGCAGGGCGTACACCTCCTGCGTCTTCTGCGACGGCTCGCCCGCCAGCGGCAGGTCGAACATCGCGTCGGTGAACGCCGTCATCTGGTCGAGCGGCACGTTGACGTAGTCGGCGATCCACTTCTGGTTCAGCTCGTACTGCTCCTGCGAGAACATCGGCAGCACGGGCGTGCCCACGGGCTGGTCGTTCTTGGCGAGCGTCTCCGCGTCGGCGACGGCGCGGTCCTCGTCGACCAGCTTGTTGAGGTAGAAGAAGTCGATCCACTTGATCGCGGCGGCCTTGACGGCGTCGTCGACGCCGGCCGGCACGCCCGCGAGCGTGCCACCGGTGAGGGTCGCCGCCTCGGGTGCGTCGGACAGCGGGATCGGCGCGAGGCCGTAGGTGTCCGGGTCGACGGCGTTGGTCTGCACGAGCGACGTGTAGATGTCGGAGCCGGAGGTGAACATGCCCACCTGGCCGGCGGCGAACTCCTGGTTGATGCTGCCCCAGTCGAGCAGGAAGTTGCCGCCCATCGAGTCGTCCTCCCACCGCAGGTCGTGGAGGAACTGGAGCGTCTCCTTGGTGCCCGCGTTGTCCAGGGTCGCCGTCGCCTTCTGGTCGGCGTCGACCTCCACGGTGCGGCCGCCGCGCGCGACGGTCTGCGCCGTGAGCTGCCACCCGCCCGTGTTGTTCTGCGTCATCGTGGCGTAGCCGGCGACGCCGGGGTTCGCGTCGGCGATCTTCTTCGCGTCCGCGCGCACCTCGTCCCAGGTCGTCGGCGGCTGGTCCGGGTCGAGGCCCGCCGACTCGAACAGCTGCCGGTTGTAGTGCAGTGCCACCGGGTAGGCGTTCTTGGCCGGGATCGCGTACACGTGACCGTCGTCGCCGGTACCCGACTCGAGGATCGTCGGGTTGAACTGGTCGGCGTACGGCAGGGCCCGGAACTGGGCGTCCATGTCGGAGAGCTGGCCGTTCTCCACGAGGCCCTGCGCGTCGGTGAACGGGATCTCGAAGACGTCGGGCAGCGTGCCTCCGGCGAGCTGGGCGGCGAACGTCGTCGCCTTCCACTCGTACTCCTCGGGCACGACGTCGATGTCGGGGTTCGCCTTCTCGAACTCCGCGACCTGGTCCTCGAAGGCGGCGACGGCCTCCTCCGTCGACCCGGGCAGCAGGGAGACCACCGAGAGGGTGACCTGCCCGGCCGAGTTGGTGCTCGCGTCCTTCGGGTCGCTCCCGCCCGAGCACGCGGCGAGCGTGCCCGTCGTGAGCGCGCCCACCAAGATGAGGGCGGCCGGCTTTCGTGTGGACTTCATCGTCACTCCTTGTCGGGTCGAACGTCGGGTCGAACGTCGGGTCGAACGTCAGGTCGAACGTCGGTCGAACGTCGGTGCTGCTGCGGGCGGGGTGGGGCGGGTGCGGTTCATGGGCGGAGCCAGACGGCGACGTCGGTACCGACCTGGTCGAGGGGCTGGCGGGGGTCGCCGCTGTGCAGCACGACCTGCGCGCCACGCGGCAGCGGGAACGGTTCGGGGCCGAGGTTGACGACGCACACCAACGCCGCGCCGGACCCGCCCTCCTGACGGTCTCCGCGCGCGAAGGCGAGGACGTCGTCGCCGACGGCCACGTCGCCCACGGCGTCCAGCCAGCGCAGGCCCGTGCCGTGCAGGGCGGGGTCGGCCCGCCGCGCGGCGAGGGTGCGGCGGTACAGGTCGAGCGTCGACGCCGGGTCGCCGTCCTGCGCCTCGACGGACAGGTCTCCCCACGACGCCGGCTGCGGCAGCCAGGGCGCGGCGCCGCCGTCGGGCCCGAAGCCGAACGAGCTGCCGCCGCGAGTCCACGGCAGCGGCACACGACACCCGTCCCGGCCGGGGTCGACCCCGCCGGACCGGTCGTGCATCGGGTCCTGGATGACGTCGAGGGGCAGGTCCTCGACCTCCGGCAGCCCGAGCTCGTCGCCCTGGTACACGTACAGCGCCCCCGGCAGGGCCGCCACGAGCAGCGCCGCGGCACGCGCCCGACGCCGGCCGATCGCCAGGTCGGTCGGGGTGCCGAAGCGCTTGGCCGCGAAGGCGAAGGACGAGTCCTCACGCCCGTACCGCGTCACGGGGCGGGTGACGTCGTGGTTGGACAGCACCCAGGTGGCCGGCGCCCCGACCGGCGCGTGCGCGTCGAGGGTCGTGGTGATCGACTCGCGCAGCGCCTTGGCGTCCCAGGGGCGGGCCATGAAGTCGAAGTTGAACGCCGTGTGCATCTCGTCCGGCCGCAGGAACCGGGTGAAGCGCTCGGTGTCGGGCAGCCAGACCTCGCCCACGAGGACGCGCGGCTCGTCGTACGAGTCCGCCACGGCGCGCCAGGAGCGGTAGACGTCGTGCAGCGCGTCGCGGTCCACGTGCGGGTGCTTCCCCGGACCCGGGTGCTCCGGGACCTCGGGGAGCGCGGGGTCCTTGACGAGCAGGGCCGCGGAGTCGATGCGGATGCCCGCGGCGCCGCGGTCGAACCAGAAGCGCAGGATCTCCTCGTGCTCGCGCCGCACGTCCGGGTGGTCCCAGTTGAGGTCCGGCTGGGAGGGGGCGAACAGGTGCAGGTACCACTCGCCCGGGGTGCCGTCCGGGTTCGTCGTGCGTGTCCAGGTGGTGCCCTGGAAGTCGGACACCCAGCGCGTGGGCAGCTCGTCGCCGTGCTCCCCGCGCCCCGGGCGGAACCAGAACCGGTCGCGCTCGGGCGAACCGGGCTGGGCCGCGAGCGCCGCGCGGAACCAGGGGTGCTCGGCCGAGACGTGGTTGGGCACGACGTCGACGATGGTGCGCACCCCGAGCGCCCGGGCCTCGGCGATGAGCGCCTCCGCCTCGGCGAGCGTGCCGAACTGCGGGTCGATGGCGCGGTAGTCGGCGACGTCGTACCCGCCGTCCGCGAGGGGTGACACGTACCAGGGGGTGAACCAGATCGCGTCGACCCCCAGGTCTCGCAGGTAGCCGAGGCGGTTGCGCACCCCGGCCAGGTCGCCCGTGCCGTCGCCGTTCCCGTCGGCGAACGAGCGCGGGTAGACCTGATAGATCACCGCGTCGCGCCACCACTCGGCGTCCTGCCCCTTGCTCACCGATGAGCCCCTTCCGCATCGTCGTCGATGAGCAGGACAGTAATGAGGCAACAGTGTCCACGCAAGAAGTTGACAGCACCGTTACCAAATCGCGATCGCCGAAACGCAGGAACGCTCGGGGATGCGGAACGGCCGGTCGGGCGACAGTGTCGCC
>NZ_JBHUWC010000281.1:0-3378 GCF_042670225.1 Isoptericola sp. NPDC057191
ATGGCGGGCCGCTTGCCCTTGTCCCGGTCGCCGGTCGCGCCGAAGACGACGACGAGCCGGCCGGCCGTCGTGGGACGCAGGGCGGCGAGCGCGAGCTCGAGGGCCTCGGTGTTGTGCGCGAAGTCCACGACGACGCGCGGATGGCCACCGCCGCCCGCCCCGACGACCTCCATGCGGCCGGGCACCACGGCCGAGAGCCCGTCCGCGGCGGCGAGCGCCTCGGCGACGTCCTCGACGTGCGCACCGCCCTCGAGCACCATCGCGACGGCGAGCGCGGCGTTCGCCACGTTGAAGGCGCCGGGCAGCGAGGTGGACGTGCGCAGGGTGCGCCCGTCGGCGTGGCCGAGCGTGAAGGCCGAGCCGGTGCCGTGCTGCGCGACGTCGGTCACGGTCCAGTCGGCCGCCGCCTCCCCCGGGCGCGCAGGGCGCGTGCGCAGCGTCGCGACCGGCACCCGTGCGGCTGCGGCCATGCGCTCGCCCCAGACGTCGTCGACCACGACGACGCCACGGCGCGCGTGCTCAGGGGTGAACAGCGACGCCTTCGCGTCGAAGTAGGACTGCAGGTCGCCGTGGAAGTCCAGGTGGTCCTGGCTGAGGTTGGTGAACCCGGCGACGCCGAACTCGACGCCGTCGACGCGGTGCATGGACAGCGAGTGCGAGGAGACCTCCATCGCCAGCGTCCGCACCTCGTCCTCGCACATCGCCGCGAGCAGCGCCTGCAGGTCGGCGGCCTCGGGCGTGGTCAGGCGGCTCGGCAGCACGCGGTCGCCCGCCCGCATCTCCACCGTCCCGATCAGCCCGGACCGCCAGCCCAGGGCGCGCAGCAGGTGGTCGACCTGGTACGTGGTGGTGGTCTTGCCGTTCGTGCCGGTGACCCCGAAGGTCATGAGGCGCTCGGCGGGCTCTCCGTAGACCCACGCCGCGACCGGGCCGAGGACGGCCCGCGGGTCGCCGGTAACCAGGACGGGCACGGCGGGGTCGAGGGCCTCGGGCCCGGCCGCCAGGGCGGCCGCGCCGGCGGCGTTGGTGAGCACCGCGCGCGCGCCGCGCGAGACGGCGTCGGCGGCGAACCGCGCACCGTGCGCGTGCGCGCCCGGGAGGGCGACGAAGAGGTCGCCGTCGGCGACGACGCGGTTGTCGGACGCGACCGAGGTGACGACGACGTCGGCGGGGACCTGCGGCCGGGGCCCGTCCTGCGGGCCCGCCGGCGTCGTCACCTCGAGCCCGAAGGTCAGGGCGAGGTCCCGCACCCGCCGGGGCGTCGTGCCCGCGGGCCGGATACGGGGAAGCGGGGATGTCACGGAGAAGAACCTACCGTCTGCGGGCTGCCCGCCCGGCACCCGACGTGCCGGGCATGACGACCGTCACGGAGGTCGCGCCGCCCTCGGTCGCCGGGCTCACCAGGTGAGGTCGTACGGGTCGGACGGCCGCGTGCTCGGAGGCACGTCCATCTTCTGCAGGGTGTACCCCATGAGGTCGCTGAACACCGGCGCCGCGACCACGCCGCCGTAGATCGACGACTGCGGGCTGCGCAGGAACACCGACACCGTGTACTGCGGGTCCTCCGCCGGTGCGACACCGATGAACGAGGCCATGTAGGTGGTGCCGCCGCCCGGCAGCCACATCTGCGCGGTGCCCGTCTTGCCCGCGACGCGGTAGCCCGGGACCCGCGCGTTGGCGGCGGTGCCCTCCTCCCCCGTGACCGACTCCATCATGCGCATCAGGGAGCTCGCGGTCTTCTCGGAGACGACGCGCGTCTTCTGCGGCGCCGCCGCCGGGGTGAACGTGCCGTCCGCGGCCCTCGTGCCGGCAAAGATGCTCGGCTCGACCCGGACGCCGCCGTTCGCGACCGTCGAGAACACCTGGGTGGCCTGCATCGCGTTCACGGCCACGCCCTGGCCGAACAGGATCGTGTACGGCGTCCGCGCGTCGTGCGCGAAGCTGTCGCGGTCCGGCAGGATGCCGGCCGACTCGCCCGGCAGCCCCAGCCCGGTCGGCTGCCCGAAGCCGAACTTGCGCAGGTAGTCGTACCGGACCTGCTGCGGGATCTTCTCGCCGATCTGCACCGTGCCCGTGTTGGAGGAGTGCGCCAGGACCCCCGCGAGCGTGAGGTGCTGCACGGGGTGCTCGTGCGAGTCCTTGAACGTCTCACCGTTGGGGGCCGTGTACCGGTAGGGCACCGTGAACTGGCTGTCCGGCTTCCAGTAGCCCCCCTCGAGCGCGGAGGCCATCGTGATGACCTTGCCGGTGGACCCGGGCTCGAACACGTCCTTGACCGCCCGCGAGCCGTTGGCGACCTCGGAGGTCGACCGGTCGTTGGGGTCCACGTCGCCGGAGTCCGCCACGGCCAGGACGGTGCCGTCGCCCACCCGCTGCACCACGGCGATCCCGTAGGCGGCGCCCGAGGACGACACGGCCTGGTCGATGAGGTCCTCGGCCTTCCACTGCACGTCGCTGTCGATCGTGAGCACGACGTCGCTGCCCGGCACGGCGGGCGTGGCGTCCTGCTGGGAGTTCGGGATCATGACGCCGTCGCGGCCGCGCTCGTACGTCACCTTGCCGTCGGTGCCCGCCAGGACGTCGTCGTAGGCACGCTCGAGGCCGCCCTGGCCCACCTGGTCGCCGTCGACGTAGCCGACCAGCGTGCCGGCGACCACCCCCGCCGGGTAGGTGCGCCGGGACGTGAGCTCGGTGCTGATGTACGCCTGGAGCTGCAGCTTGGTGATCGCCCGCTGGATCTCGGGCACCGCGTTCCGCTTGAGGATCACGTACCGGTCGTCGCCGTTGAGCCGCGCCGCGAGCTCCGCGGGCTGCTCGTCGAGGATCGGGGCGAGGAGCTGCGCGATGCCGAGCGCGCCGTCCTGCACCGCCTTCCCGGTGGCGGTGTCCACCCGCTGGCCGCCGCGGAAGCTCTGGATGGCGAGGGTGTCCGCCGAGATCGTGTAGCGGTCGACGGACGTCGCCAGCACGCGTCCGTTCGCGTCGACGATGTCGCCGCGGTGCGCGATCTCCACCGACTGCGTGGTCCGCTCCTTCTGGGCCTTCGCCGCCAGCGCGGGACCCTGGAAGATCTGCACCTGCACGAGGCGCCCGACGAACACCGTCAGGACGAGGGCGGCCACGACGATGATCCACCGCTGCCGCCGTCCGGGGTCGCCGGGCCCCCTGCGGGCCGCGGCGCCGGCGCGCGGCCGCGGCGGCGCGCCCGAGCCCCGTGCGGGGGTCCGCGTCCCTGCCCGTCCTCCCGCGCCGCGCACGGCCGTCGTCGGACGGCTCGTCCGCCCCGCGGAGGTGGTCCGGCCCGAGCTGCGCTGCACCGACGACGGCGTGCGCGACGTCGTGCCGGACGACGGACGGGAGGTGCTCACCCCACGAGTC
>NZ_JBHUWC010000282.1:0-3329 GCF_042670225.1 Isoptericola sp. NPDC057191
GCGGGCCTGAAGGCCCAGGGCGCCGGACGCCCCCGCCCGGGGCGCCAGCGGGCGCCCCGGGCCCACACCTCCCGCCCGCACGACGAAGAACGGTGCCCACCTCGTGAGACCGGCCAAGATCACCGCCGAGCACAACCCGCTGCGCGACCCCCTCGACCTGCGCCTCCCCCGCATCGCCGGCCCCTGCGGGCTCGTGATCTTCGGCGTCACGGGCGACCTGTCGCGTAAGAAGCTCATGCCCGCCGTGTACGACCTGGCGAACCGCGGGCTGCTGCCGCCCGGCTTCGCGCTGACGGGCTTCGCCCGCCGCGACTGGGAGGACCAGGACTTCGCGCAGGTCGTGCACGACGCGGTCAAGGAGCACGCCCGCACCCCGTTCCGCGAGGCCACGTGGCGCCAGCTCGCCGAGGGCATCCGGTTCGTCCAGGGGTCGTTCGACGACGACGACGCCTTCGAGCGGCTGCGCCAGACCGTCGAGCAGCTCGACGCCGAGCGCGGCACGGGTGGCAACCACGCGTTCTACCTGTCGGTGCCGCCCAGCGCGTTCCCCGTCGTGTGCCGGCAGCTGTCCGAGTCCGGCCTGTCGAAGTCGTCCGAGGAC
This sequence comes from Isoptericola sp. NPDC057191, assembly GCF_042670225.1. Classification (NCBI taxonomy): domain Bacteria; kingdom Bacillati; phylum Actinomycetota; class Actinomycetes; order Micrococcales; family Promicromonosporaceae; genus Isoptericola; species Isoptericola sp. NPDC057191. The sequence goes on from NZ_JBHUWC010000282.1 coordinate 602, forward strand.
GCCTGGCGCCGCGTCGTCATCGAGAAGCCGTTCGGCCACGACCTCGAGAGCGCCCGCGAGCTCGATGCGGTGGTCTCCCAGGTCTTCGACCCCGAGTCGGTCTTCCGTATCGACCACTACCTCGGCAAGGAGACGGTCCAGAACCTCCTCGCCCTGCGGTTCGCGAACCAGATGTTCGAGCCGCTGTGGAACAACAACTACGTGGACCACGTGCAGATCACGATGGCCGAGGACATCGGCATCGGCGGGCGCGCCAGCTACTACGACGGCATCGGCGCCGCACGGGACGTCATCCAGAACCACCTCCTGCAGCTCCTGGCCCTCGTCGCCATGGAGGAGCCGGTGAACTTCGACGCCGACGCCCTGCGCGCCGAGAAGATCAAGGCGCTGTCGTCGGTGCGCCTCCCCCGCGACCTCGGCCGGCACACGGCCCGCGGGCAGTACGCCGCCGCGTGGCAGGGCGGCGAGAAGGTCGTCGGGTTCCTCGAGGAGGAGGGCTTCAACCCCGACTCCACGACCGAGACGTTCGCCGCCGTCAAGCTCGAGATCGACAACCGCCGCTGGGCGGGGGTGCCCTTCTACCTCCGCACGGGCAAGCGCCTGGGCCGGCGCGTCACCGAGGTGGCCGTGGTGTTCAAGAAGGCTCCGCACCTGCCGTTCGAGTCGTCCCTCACGTCCGACCTGGGCAGCAACGCCCTGGTCATCCGCGTGCAGCCGGACGAGGGCGTCACGCTCCGGTTCGGCGCGAAGGTGCCGGGCACCGCCATGGAGGTGCGCGACGTGACGATGGACTTCGGCTACGGCCACTCCTTCACGGAGTCGTCGCCGGAGGCCTACGAGCGGCTCATCCTCGACGTGCTGCTCGGCGACCCGCCGCTCTTCCCGACGCGCGAGGAGGTCGAGCTCTCCTGGAAGATCCTCGACCCGATCACGTCGTACTGGGCGAGCAAGGGCAAGCCGGAGCCGTACCCGTCGGGTACCTGGGGCCCGCCCTCGGCGGACGCGATGATGGCCCGCGACGGCCGGTCGTGGCGGCGGCCGTGACCGCCCGCCCGGCCCGTCCCCCGCACGACGCCGCCCGCGCCGCGGCGAGCCGCACCCACCCAGGAGCTCTCCGATGATCATCGACATGCCGGACACGACCACCAACGCGGTCGGCAAGCGGCTCGCCCACCTGCGGGACGAGGGCGGCGCCGTCGCGCTCGGCCGTGTCCTGACCCTCGTCGTCGTCGCCGAGGAGGCGGACATCGAGGACTCGGTGCACGCCGCGAACCAGGCGAGCCACGAGCACCCCTGCCGCGTCATCGTCGTCGCCCCGCTCGCGCAGCGCGACGCCTCCGCCCCGCGCCTCGACGCCGAGATCCGTGTGGGCGGCGACGCCGGCGCGTCCGAGGTCGTCGTCCTGCGGGCCGGGCGGCCGATGCTCGACCACCCGGACACGCTCGTCATGCCGCTGCTGCTGCCCGACGCGCCGATCGTCGTGTGGTGGCCGACGGGCGGTCCCGACGACCCGACCGGTGACCCGATGGGCGCGATGGCGCAGCGCCGGATCACCGACACCACGACGGCCGCCGACCCGGTCGCCATGCTGCACCGCCTGGCCGGCACGTTCCAGCCCGGCGACACGGACCTGGCGTGGGCGCGCGTCACCCTCTGGCGCGGCCTCATCGCCGCGGCCGTCGAGCAGCCGCCGTTCGAGCCGGTGACCGCGGTGCGCGTCGAGGGCCAGGAGGAGCACACGTCGCTCGACCTGCTCGCGGCCTGGCTCGGCCAGCGCCTGCGCTGCCCGGCCACCGTCGTGCGCACGGACAGCGACGACGCCATCACGCGGGTGACCCTGGAGCGCAAAAGCGGCCCCATCGTGCTCGACCGGCCGGACGGCCGCGTCGTGGCGATCACCCAGCCCGAGAAGCCCGAGCGGCGGATGGCCCTGCCGATCCGCGCGCTGAGCGAGGCGCTCATCGAGGAGCTGCGGCGCCTCGACCCCGACGAGCTGTACGGCGAGGTCCTCACGAAGGGGCTCTCCCGGGTCGAGACCGTCAAGGCGAAGAAGAAGGCCAGCGCGTGAGCGCGACGGACGGCGGCACCGCGCCGCTGGTCGTCGTCCACCCGGACGCCGACGTCCTCGCCGAGGCGGCCGCCGCGCGCCTGCTCACGCGGCTGCTCGACGTGCAGTCGGTGCGCACCCCGGTGCACGCCGTCCTGACCGGCGGGACGGTGGGCATCAAGACGCTCGCCGCGGTGGCCGCGAGCCCGCTGTCGGCGGCCGTGGACTGGTCGGACGTGCACCTGTGGTGGGGCGACGAGCGCTTCCTGCCCGACGGCGACGCCGACCGGAACGAGACCCAGGCCCGGGCGGCACTCGTGGACGCCCTGATCGACGGGTCGGGCCTGCCGGCCGACCACGTGCACGCGATGCCCGCCCTCGGCGCCGTCGTCGACGGCGTGCGCGTCCAGACCCCGGAGCAGGCCGCCGAGGCGTACGCCGCGGAGCTGGCGCGCTTCTCCCCCGCGGCTGCCGACGGGGACGGCCCGGCGGTGCCGGAGTTCGACGTCCTGCTGCTCGGCATGGGGCCGGACGGGCACGTCGCCTCGCTGTTCCCCGGCCACGCGGGCCTCGCGGCCCGGGGCGCCACGGTCGGGGTGCACGGCTCCCCCAAGCCACCGCCCGAGCGCGTCTCGCTGACGTTCGACGCCCTGCGCCGCGCGCGCGAGGTGTGGGTGGTGG
>NZ_JBHUWC010000283.1:0-3319 GCF_042670225.1 Isoptericola sp. NPDC057191
GGACCCGGCCTCGGCGTGCGCGTGGTGCGTCGGTCAGATGCCGACCGGCTCCACGTCGGGACCGGAGCCGACGGCGACGGGCCGGGGCGTGCGCCCGGCCTCGACCTCGGCGCGCAGCTTGGCGCCCAGCTCGGCGTCGACGTTGGTCCAGTACTCGTAGAACCGCTCGCGGATCACGTCGATCGTGATCGCGAGGCCCTGGCCGGTGAGGGTCTCGAGGAACCGCGCCTTGGCGGCGTCGTCGAACACCTCGCGGTAGAGCGTCCCGGCCTGGCCGAAGTCGGAGTCCTCCGCGTGCAGCGTCTGGGCGGAGCGCAGCAGCGCGCCGTCCGACTCCCAGGCGGACTCGACGCCGCGCTCCGGGTCGGCCGACGGGCCGCCCACGGCACCGAACGAGTTCGGGGTGTAGACGCGGTGCTCGGGTCCGTTGAAGTGGTACTGCATCGGGCCCTCGTGCATGTAGTTCGACACGGAGGCGGCGTGCGGCTGGTTGACCGGCAGCTGGTTGAAGTTCGCGCCGATGCGGTGGCGGTGCGCGTCGTTGTAGGCGAACACGCGGGCCATCAGCATCTTGTCCGGCGAGATGCCGGTGCCGGGCACCTGGTTGCCCGGCGAGAACGCGGCCTGCTCGATCTCCGCGAAGAAGTTCCGCGGGTTGCGGTTCAGGGTGAACGTGCCGACCTTGATGAGCGGGTAGTCCGCGTGCGGCCACACCTTGGTCATGTCGAACGGGTTGAACCGGTAGGACTTGGCGTCCTCGTAGGGCATCACCTGGACGTTGACGTCCCACGAGGGGAACTCGCCGCGCTCGATGGCCTCGTACAGGTCGCGGCGGTAGTAGTCCGCGTCCTCGCCGGCGATGCGCTCGGCGTCCTCGGCGCCGATGTTCTCGACACCCTGCTGGCTGATGAAGTGGTACTTCACCCAGAAGCGCTCGCCCTCGGCGTTGACCCACTGGTAGGTGTGCGAGCCGTAGCCGTTCAGGTGGCGCCAGGACTTCGACAGGCCGCGGTCGCCCATGACGTAGGTGACCTGGTGGGCCGTCTCGGGGGAGAGGGTCCAAAAGTCCCACTGCATGTCGGCGTTCCGCAGGCCGGAGCCGCCGAGCCGCTTCTGGGAGTGGATGAAGTCCGGGAACTTCATCGCGTCACGCAGGAAGAAGACCGGCGTGTTGTTGCCGACGATGTCGAGGTTGCCCTCGGTCGTGTAGAAGCGCAGCGCGAAGCCACGGACGTCGCGCCAGGTGTCGGGGGAGCCCTGCTCGCCCGCGACGGACGAGAAGCGCAGGAGCGTCTCGCTCGTCGCGCCCTTCTGGAAGACCGCGGCGCGGGTGAAGCGCGACACGTCCTCCGTGACGACGAGCTCGCCGAAGGCGCCGCCGCCCTTGGCGTGGGGGTTGCGCTCGGGCACGCGCTCCCGGTTGAACGAGGCGAGCTTCTCGACCAGGTAGCGGTCGTGCAGGACGGTGGGCCCGTCCGCGCCCACGGTCAGCGAGTGCGCGTCGCTCGCCACCGGGGTGCCGGTCTGCGTCGTCGTGAACGGCGTCGTCATGTGATGACGTCCTCTCTCAGGGGGTTTCCGGTTCAGATGGTGGTGCTGATCGCGGCTGCCGGGACGGGGTCGGCAGCGCAGGCGGGGCACAGGCCCCAGAAGGTGACCTCGGCGAGGTCGACGGCGAAGCCGCTGGTCGCGCTCGGCGTCAGGCAGGGCGCGTGCCCCACCGTGCAGTCGACGTCCGCGACAGCGCCGCACGAGCGGCACACCACGTGGTGGTGGTTGTCGCCCGTGCGCCGCTCGTACCGGGCGGGGTGCCCGGCAGGTTCCATGCGACGCAGGAGCCCGGCCGACGTGAGCGCGTGCAGGCAGTCGTAGACGGCCTGCACGGACACCGAGCCGAGATCGGCCCGCACCGCGCGCACGACGTCGTCCGCGGTGGCGTGCTGGTGCTCCGAGAGCGCACGGAGGACGGCGAGCCGGGAGCCGGTGACGCGCAGGCCGTGCTCCCGGAGCAGCAGGTCGTCCGTCCTCGCCGTGGTCATGGCGCCGACCCTGCCACACTTTCTGGAACGATTCCAGTAAAGTCCAGGGGGCGGCCCCGGGCCGGTCCGGGCCGACGTCGGGCGGCGCAGGGGCGGCCGGGGTATGGCCGGGATCTGGCCGGGTGCTGGCCGTGGTGGCCGGGAGGCGCTCGTCACAGCGGCCGACGTCGAGGCGAACGCGTGCTAGCCTTAATGGCTGACCGACCTGGTCCGTGCGTACGACGCTCCGAGCGAGCGTCGTCGTCGGGTCCAGGTGCATCAAGTGGATCTCATCCCACCCGAGCACCGACCGAGCGCCCCGGCGCCGACAGGGGCCGGGTCCCGGTCGGGGGCTCCTCGTGGGCACCCGCCTCGGTCGTCGGAGCGCTCGCGCCCCGGCGTCGGTAGATGGCCTCCACCTGTGCTCAGGTCGGGGGCCTTTCCCGTCCCTGACGGTCTACCGACGAGTTCCTAGGAGCATCACCATCAGCGAGCCTCGCATCAACGATCGGATCCGCGTCCCCGAGGTCCGACTCATCGGCCCGGGCGGGGAGCAGGTCGGCGTGGTCGCCACGGGAGTCGCCCTGAAGCTTGCCCAGGACGCCGACCTCGACCTCGTCGAGGTGGCCCCGGACGCCCGTCCGCCCGTCGCCAAGCTCATGGACTTCGGCAAGTTCAAGTACGAGTCGGACATGAAGGCGCGCGAGGCGCGGCGCAACCAGGCGAACACGGTCCTCAAGGAGATCCGGTTCCGCCTGAAGATCGACCCGCACGACTACGGCACCAAGAAGGGCCACGTCGTCCGCTTCCTCGAGGCGGGGGACAAGGTCAAGGTCATGATCATGTTCCGTGGTCGTGAGCAGTCCCGCCCTGAGATGGGCGTGCGCCTCCTGCAGCGGCTGGCGGAGGACGTCGCCGAGCTCGGCTTCGTCGAGTCGATGCCGAAGCAGGACGGGCGCAACATGACCATGGTGCTCGGCCCGGTGAAGAAGAAGGCCGACGCCAAGGTCGAGCAGCGCAAGCGGTCCACCGAGATCAACGCGCAGCGCAAGACCAAGTCGGAGGTCAAGGCCGAGGCGCGTGCGCGCGCCGAGGGCGACGTCGCGCCGGTCGACTCGCCGGTCGACACCGAGCCCGCAGCGCCCGCGGAGACCGTCGAGCCGGTCGCGTCGGAAGCGCCCCGGACGCCGGCCGTCGAGGAGTCCTCGGTCGCCACGGCGAGCGAGCCGACTCCTGCGCCGGAGCCCGAGCCGACCCCCGAGCCCGAGCCCACCCCCGAGCCCGAGCCGAAGCCGGTCGAC
>NZ_JBHUWC010000284.1:0-3290 GCF_042670225.1 Isoptericola sp. NPDC057191
GCCGGTCAGGCGGCGGCCGACAGCTTCCGGGAGGTGACGACGGCGTCGGCCACCCCGTACGCGACGGCGTCGTGCGCCGACAGGATGAGGTCACGGTCGGTGTCCGCCCGCAGCCGCTCGGGGGTCTGCCCGGTGTGCCGGGCGAGAAGCTCCTCCGTCTCCGCCCGCAGCCGCAGCACCTCGCGCGCCTGGATGGCGAGGTCGGACACGGTGCCCTGCCCCTGGCTGGACGGCTGGTGCAGCAGCACGCGCGAGTGCTCCAGCACGGTCCGCTTGCCGGGCGTCCCGGCCGCCAGCAGCACGGCGGCCGCCGACGCCGCCTGGCCCATGCACGTCGTGGCGACGTCGCAGCGCACGTACTGCATCGTGTCGTAGATGGCGGTCATGGCGGTGGCCGAGCCGCCGGGGGAGTTGATGTACAGCCCGATCTCCTGGTCGGGCGCCTCGGACTCGAGGTGCAGCAGCTGCGCCATGACGACGTTCGCCACGCCGTCGTCGACCTCCGTGCCGAGGAAGACGATCCGGTCGCGCAGCAGCCGGCTGAACACGTCGGAGTAGCGCTCGCCCAGCGGTGTCCGCTCGACGACGTTCGGGATCGTGTAGGAGCTCATCACAGCCCCGCCTTCCGGCCGGCGGCCGTGGGTCGCACGTCGTCCACGTTCTCCACGATGCGGTCGACGATCCCGTACTCCACGGCCTCGGCGGAGGTGAACCAGCGGTCGCGGTCGCTGTCGGCGGCGATCTGCTCGACGGTGCGCCCGGTGTGCTGGGCGATGAGCTCGTGCATCACCCGCTTGGTGTGCTCGAGGTTCTCCGCCTGGATCGCGATGTCGACGGCGGTGCCGCCGATGCCGGCGGAGGGCTGGTGCATCATCACGCGGGCGTGCGGCAGGGCGTACCGCTTGCCCTTCGTGCCGGTGGTCAGGAGGAACTGCCCCATGCTCGCGGCGAAGCCGAAGCAGACGGTGGCCACGTCGTTGGGGAGCAGTCGCATGGTGTCGTAGATCGCGAGACCGGCGCTGACGGAGCCGCCGGGGGAGTTGACGTAGAGGGCGACGTCGGACCGCGCGTCCTCGGCCGACAGGAGCAGGAGCTGGGCGCAGACGCGGTTCGCGACGGCGTCGTCGATCTCGGTGCCGATCACCACGATGCGCTGGTGCAGCAGGCGGGAGGTCAGCTGGTCGTCGAAGGCGGGAGGACTGGTCGGTGTCGGTGTGCTCATGACCTCACCGTCCCCCGGCCGACGGCGCAGCGGGAGGGCTCTCTGCCGGGAGCGCATCTGCCCAGGGCAGATCTCAGTCGCAGGTCTCAGTCGCAGGTCTCAGTCGGTGACGCCCGCCCGCTTGAAGGAGTCGAGGTCGGCGTTGAGACGCTCGACGAGGTCCGCGAGGTGGGCCCGGTCGTCGGCGGTCCAGCCCTCCAGGACGGTGGCGTACAGGGCGCCCCGGTGCCGGCGCTGCGTCGCGAGCGCGCGGCGGCCGCTCGCCGTCGCGGTGACCACGACGGCACGCCGGTCCTGCGGGTCGCGGCTGCGCTCGACGTGGCCGGCACGGTCGAGGGCGACCACCTGGCGCGTGACGGTGGAGGCGTCGAGGCCCAGGCGGTCGGCGAGGACGCTGACGTGCTGCGGGCCGCCGTCGCGCAGGGCGTGCAGCAGGAGGTACCCGGAGCGGTCGAGGTCCTGGTGCCCCAGGCGTGCCGTGGTGGCGGCGCTGGTGCGCTCGGCCCGGCGCAGCAGCTGGGCGAGGCCGAGCTCGATGCGCGCGAGGTCCGCCGGGGTCGAGCCTTCGGGGTCGACGCGCAGGTCAGGGCGTTCGGGCGCCGAACTGTTACCCGGGGAAGCGATCATAGGTGTATTCTACAGGTAATTACCTGCATGATGCAGGCATCTCGCGCCCGGAGGCGCGTCCGGCGACCGTGACGGCGCCGCACCAGGAGACGAAGCCCGCGGCACCCGTGGGGCAGGAGTGAGGAGTCCGTGGCAGGCACACGCAACGAACCGAACAAGACCGCGATCTACGCGACCGCGCTGACCGCGTTCTTCGCCATCGCCGGCATCGCGGTCGTCGACCCGATCCTCCCGGTCATCGGGGAGGCCATCGGTGCGACGACGTGGCAGATCGAGCTGCTGTTCACCGCCTACATCGCCGTCATGGCGATCGGCATGATCCCCGCCGTGCTGGCGACCGGGAAGTTCGGGTACAAGAAGATCCTCGGCGCGGGGGTCACCCTCGTCGCGATCGCCGCCATCCTCGCCGCGCTGAGCACCTCCATCGGCCAGCTCGCGGCGCTGCGCGGCCTGTGGGGCCTCGGCAACGCGATGTTCTTCGCCACCGCGATGGTGCTGCTCGTCTCGCTCGCCAACGACCGCGAGTGGGTCGTCGGGATCTTCGAGACCTGCGTCGGCCTCGGGTTCGCGGTCGGCCCCCTCATCGGCGGGCTGCTGGGCAGCATCAGCTGGCGCGTGCCGTTCTTCGCCTGCGGGCTGTTCATGATCATCGCCCTCGCGATGTCGATCACGAAGCTGAAGGACCCGGCAGAGAAGCCGGCACCGCTGCACGTGGGCCAGGTCTTCTCCCTGTTCCGCAAGCCCGCGTTCCTCGCGCTCGCCGTCGTGACCGCGACGTACAACTTCGTGTTCTTCATCATCCTCGGCTACACGCCGATCTTCCTGGGGCTCGACGTCATCCCGCTGGGTCTCGTGTTCACCGCGTGGGGCCTCGGGCTCGCGTTCGGCATCCTCGTCGTCGGGCACAAGCTGGCCCACACGATCGGCGCCGTGCAGACCCTGGGCGTGGCCGTGGCCGGCGTCCTCGTCATGACGCTCCTGCTCGCGCTCGGGCTCCCGACGGCGGCCTCGATCGTCGTCCTCGTCGTCGCCGGCGTCTTCATGGGCATCGCCAACGCGATCCTCACCGACCTGTCGCTGGCGCTCGGCGACCCCGACCGCCGCGTCACGACCGGCGCGTTCAACCTCGTGCGCTGGGGCTTCGCCGCCCCGGCCCCGGTGATCGCCGGCCTGCTGCACCCGGTGGGCGCCTCCGCGCCGTACTGGGTCGGCGTCGGCGTGCTCGCCGTCGGCGTGGTCGTCTTCCTGCTCACCGCCCACAAGATGGCTGGTCAGCTGGGGGAGCGCGTGCTGTGGGCACGCTGGAACAAGGCCGCCGCCGCCGTCGAGGGCACGCCCGAGGAGGCCATGTCGGAGCTGTGACCGCAGCGCGTCGACGGCGGTGACGGCGGCGACGCCGTCCCGCGAGCGTGCCGCGACGGGCGCCGGGCGGACCACGCCC
>NZ_JBHUWC010000285.1:0-3187 GCF_042670225.1 Isoptericola sp. NPDC057191
GCCCCGGCCCTCCCGCGCGGTGGGGCGGGGCGCCGTCGTCGTCATCGCCGGGAGGTCGCGCCCACGGGGGCGGTGACGTGCGCGGTGATGTGGGCGACGACGGCGTCGAGCACGGCAGGGTCGTCGAGGATCCGCGTGTGGCCGAGACCGCTGGTGACCACGAGCCTGCTGCCCGGCATGGCGGCGTGGAGGCGGCGGGCCCCGTCGGGGAGCGACATCCGGTCGTCGGCGTCGTGGACGACGAGGGTCGGGACGCTGGCCGGCACGGGGTGGGTCACGAGGTCGATCCGGGCGCGGACGTCGGGAGCCTGGCCGGGGAACGTCCGGGCGACGTGGTCGCAGAACCGGTCGAGCTGGGTCGCCGGCATCCCGACGAGCCGCAGGAAGGTCGCGGCCAGCGCGTCGAAGCCCGTCATTGCGGATACCGAGACGAAGCGGTCGGTCGGGAACCCGTCGTGGAGAGCGAGGCCCGCCGCGAGCCCACCGAGGGAGTGGCCGACGACGCCGGTGAAGGGGCCCTCGGCGTCCAGCACGGCGCGCATCGCCGCCATGTGGTCGAGGGCGGACATCCGGCGGCCGGTCGAGTCGCCGTGCGCGAGGCCGTCGAACGAGACCACGCCGAGGCCGGCGTCCTCGAGCGCCGTGACGAGCGCCGCGAAGCGGGAGGCCCGGCTCTTCCACCCGTGGGCGAGGAGGACCGCCGGGGCGGCCCGGTCGCCCCAGCGGTAGGTGACGACGCGCTCGCCGTCGACGCGGACCATGCCGCGCTCAGCGCGTTCGTGCACGGCCCGGTCGGCGGCGCGGACCGGCGTCGGCGGGCCGAAGCGCCAGAAGGTGCGCGCGGCCAGCCGGACGGCGAGCGGGGGAGCGACGGCGGCCAGCACGCGGAAGCTCGTGCTGACGGCGGTGGGGACGTAGGGCACGACGACCTCCAGGAGAGGAAACTGTACGATCGTTCGCACAGTAACACTGAACGAACGGTCGTACACTCGTCTGCATGAGCGTGACAGCTGCCACCGCCACGGACGGGCGCCGCCTGCGCGGCGACAGGACCCGCCGGGCAGTCCTGGACCGTGCCGTCCAGGCGGCCTCGGTCGAAGGGCTCGAAGGGCTGACGTTCGGCACGCTCGCCGCCGTGGCGCCGGTGAACAAGAGCGGGATCGCGGGACTCTTCGGCTCCAAGGAAGGCCTGCAGCTCGCCGTGGTCGCGCACGCGCGCGAGGTGTTCCGCGCTGCGGTGGTGCTCCCGGCGCTCGACGAGGATCCCGGCCTGGCCCGGCTGTGGCGGACCGTCCTGGCCTGGCTGGACTACTCCCGCGACCGCGTCTTCGACGGCGGCTGCTTCTTCCGTGCAGCAGCGACCGAGCTCGACGCCCGCACGCCGGGCCCGGTCCGGGACGCCGTCGTGGCCGCCCTGCGCGACTGGGACGCCTACCTTGCGCGCCTGGTGCGCGAGGCCGTGGCGCGCGGAGAGCTGGCCGAAGGCACCGACGCGGACCAGCTCGTCTTCACGATCGACGCGGCCCTCGACCGGGCCGACCTGGCGTCGGTGCTCCTCGAGGACGCCGCGGCCTACGACCGGGCAGCGGCTGCGGTGCGGGCCGCGCTCGCGGCGGCGGGCGGCTCGGGCACCACGTTCGGCTGAGGACCGCGCCGCGCGGGACCGCCGGTCAGGCGCCGCCTTCGCGGGCCCGCAGGGCGTACGTCCCACCGGTGAGCGCGGCGTACGACGACGCCACGACCGCCTCCAGGACGGCGAGGTCCACCTGGGCGAGGTCCTTGAGGTACAGGCAGCTCACGCCGGCGGTGTGCGGGCCGAGCCGTGCGAGGTCGTCGGCGTGCGCGTCGACGCCGTCGGCGAGGTAGACGACGCTCGCCGCCGCCCGAGGGGAGAAGCCGGCCGCGGCCGCGTGCCCCGTGCGGCCGCTCGCATAGGCGTACCGGTACTCGCCGAACCCCACGATCGAGGGACCGAACATGCGGGCGGGCTGTCCCGTCGCGCGCTCCATGAGGCCCAGGAGAGTCTCGGCGTCGCGTCGTCGCGCCGGCCGCGCCACGGCTGCGACGAACGCGTGGGGGTCGGCGTCGGTCCAGGTGGTCGGGGGAGAGCCGGGCGTCATGGGGACAGTCTGCCCGCCCGAGCCCACGGGCACGTCAGCCCCTGTCGGCGAGCAGGGCGGTGAGGGCGTGCTGTCCGATCGGCACCAGCCGGGGGTGCAGGTCGGGGTGGGCCAGCAGGTTCGTCGCGTACAGCAGCGCCCAGCCGGCCGCCCGGTCCCAGGTCGCGTCGTCCCAGCCCTGGCCGTCGCGTGCCTGCGCCTGGACGGTGGCCCGGCAGGCGGCGCGCCCGGCGTCGTCGAAGCACAACCACAGCGCGCCGAGGTCGGATGCCGGGTCGCCGGACGTCACGTCGCCCCAGTCGACGACGGCGGCCAGCCGGTCGGGCTGCCCGTCGCGCCCCGGCGCCACGACGAGGTTGGCGGGGTGCGGGTCGCCGTGCAGCCAGACGGGAGGGCCGTCGAAGACCGGCGCGTCGAGGGCTCGTTCCCACACGTGGCGCGCGGCGCCGCGCTGGTCCGCCGGAAGATGGCCGAGGCGCTCGTCCATCGCCGCCGGGTCCCGGGCTTCCGCCCGGTCCCGCAGCGCCACCCCGCGCACCGGGTTGGCGGGCGCGTCCTGCGGAGCCGGCTCGTGCACCGCGGCGAGGACCAGGCCGAGCTCTCGAGCCCAGGCGGTGCGCCTGGCCACGGGCGTCGACTCGCCGCTCGCCCCGGCGGCCCAGGGCACGACCACCCAGGACCACGGGTACCGGAGCGCGGGGCTCGGTCGGCCGACGCGGACCGGGGCCGGCACGACGACGTCGGGCACCACGGCGTGCAGCCGGGTGGCCAGCGCCGGGAGGGCGCGCACCTCGTGCTCCACGAGTGGCGCCGCGAGGGCTCGCCGGGGCAGCCGCACCGCGAGGTCGTCGCCGAGACGCACCATGACGTTGTCCCAGCCGTTCGCCGCGACGTGCAGGGGGAGGCCGGCCAGGTCGGGGTGCTGCTCCGCGAGCAGGGCGTGGACCAGGGCGACGTCGACGTCGATCTCCGCCTCTGGCACCGGCCCATCCTCGCACGTCGCCCGAGGCCGCCGCCCGAGGCCGTTGTGGGTACGAAAAGGGCGGGAATCCTGTCGAGGATTCCCG
>NZ_JBHUWC010000286.1:0-3036 GCF_042670225.1 Isoptericola sp. NPDC057191
CCTGCAGGTGCCGCACACCTGCCGCACTGCCGATCGACGTCGGCAGCGGGCGGGTGTCGGCGGGGTCCGCTACGGTCTGCGGCACCGGGCAGGCACGCGCCGGGCCAGTGGACGACGACGTCCGGTGACCTCGGGTTCAACAGCGGTTCACGCGGGTCTGCTGAAGTGACGTCACCCACGTCCGCCGCGAAGGAGCCATCGTGAGCCGTACCCCACCCGCCCGACACCGAGGACCGCTCGCGGCCGCCACCGCGGCCGCGCTCCTCCTGCCCGTCGGGGCCGCCCTCGCCGTCCCGGCAGCCGCCGCCGTCTCGCCCGACGCCCCCGTCGTCATCGACGAGGTGTACGGGGGAGGCGGCAACAGCGGCGCCGCGTTCAACCAGGACTTCGTCGAGCTGTACAACCCGACGGACCAGCCCGTGTCGCTCGACGGCTGGACGGTCCAGTACGCGTCGGCCACCGGCACCTGGGCCAACGGCGCGCAGACCGCCCTGCAGGGACAGATCCCCGCCGGCGGGTCCTACCTCGTCGCGGAGGGGCTCGGCGCGAACACCTCGCTGCCGGCGCTGCCCACGCCCGACGCGACCGGCACGATCGCCATGTCGGGCACGGGCGCCAAGGTCGCGCTCGTCCGCAGCACCGACCGGCTGTCCTGCACCGGCGCGGCCTGCGCGACGTCCGCCGACGTGGTCGACCTCGTGGGCTGGGGTGCGTCGGCGAACGCCTTCGCGGGCTCCGCACCGGCGCCCGCCACGACGAACGCCACGTCCGTCGCGCGCCGCGCCCACGCGAACTCGGCCGACAACGCCGCCGACTTCGCGACCGGCACGCCGACGCCGGTCGCGAGCGGCACCGACCCCGGCACCGACCCGGGCGCCGGTGAGGACGCGACGATCGCGGAGATCCAGGGCACCGGCGCGACGTCCCCGCTGGCCGGGAAGACCGTGACGACCACCGGGGTCGTCACCGCCACGTACCCCACCGGCGGGTTCGACGGGCTCTACCTGCAGACCGCGGGCACCGGTGGCGACCCGGCCGACGACGCGACGCCCGGAGCGTCGGACGCCGTCTTCGTCTACTCGCGAGCCGCCGCGCAGGAGCTGGAGGTCGGTGACCACGTCGAGGTCACGGGTCCGGTCAGCGAGCACTCCGGCCTGACGGAGGTCACCGCCGACGCGTGGACCGTGCTCGACGAGCCCGGCACGGTCGAGCCGCTCGCCACGACCTGGCCGGCGACCGACGCCGGGCGGGAGGCGCTCGAGGGCATGCTGCTCGCACCCCAGGGCGACTTCACCGTCACGGACAACTACGACACCAACTTCTACGGCACCATCGGGCTCGCCGCCGGCAGCTCTCCGCTGGTCCAGCCGACGTCCGTCGGCCGTCCCGGCTCGGTCGAGGCGAAGGAGCAGGCCGAGGACAACGCGGCGCGGGCGCTCCTGCTCGACGACGGCGCGTCGACCAACTACGGCTCGGCCGCGAACTCCGCGCAGCCGCTGCCCTGGCTGACGGGCGGGAAGCCGGTCCGCGTCGGCGCCGCCGTGACGTTCACGCGGCCGGTCGTCCTCGACTTCCGCTTCGACGCCTGGGGGCTGCAGCCGCAGCACCGCCTCACGCCCGACGTGGCCGCCGACGTCCAGCCGGCCACGTTCGAGAACACGCGCGAGGCGACGCCCGAGCACGTGGGCGGCACGCTCCAGGTGGGCACGTTCAACGTGCTCAACTACTTCACCACCACGGGCGACCAGCTCACCGGGTGCCGCTACTACACCGACCGTGCCGGCGACCCGGTCACGGTGCGCGACGGGTGCGCCGCCCGTGGTGCCGCGCAGGCAGACGACCTGCAGCGGCAGCAGACCAAGATCGTCGCCGCGATCTCGGCGCTCGGGGCCGACGTCGTCGCGCTGGAGGAGATCGAGAACTCCGCGACCTTCGGCAAGGACCGTGACCAGGCGCTGTCCGACCTCGTCGACGCGCTGAACGCGCACGACGGCGCGGGCACCTGGGCGTACGTCGCGTCCCCGGCGGACCTCCCCGGGTCCGAGGACGTGATCCGCACCGCGTTCGTCTACCGCACGGCGGGCGCGGAGCCCGTGGGCTCGTCGCGGATCCTCGACGACCCGGAGGCGTTCGGCAACGCGCGCCAGCCGCTCGCGCAGGTGTTCCAGCCCGCCGGCGGGGTCGCCGCCGACCCGGGCGACGACGTGGTGGTCATCACGAACCACTTCAAGTCGAAGGGGTCGGCCGGACCGTGGCCCGGCGACGCGGACAGCGGCGACGGGCAGGGTGCGTCGAACGAGTCGCGGGTGCGGCAGGCGACGGCGCTGGTCGCGTTCGCCGACGACGTGGCCGCCGACGCCGGCACGGACGCCGTGCTGCTCGTGGGGGACCTCAACTCGTACGAGCAGGAGGACCCGGTCGTGGTCCTCACCGACGCGGGCTACACCGACCTCGGGCCGACCACCGGGGAGTACACCTACGCGTTCGACGGCGCGGTCGGCTCGCTCGACCACGCGCTCGCCTCGCCCGGGCTGGTCGACCGGGTGACCGGCACGGACATCTGGAACATCAACGCCTACGAGCCCGTGGCGAACGAGTACAGCCGCTACAACTACAACGCGACCATCCTGTACGACGAGACGCCGTTCCGGTCGTCGGACCACGACCCGCTGCTGGTGGGGCTCGACCTCGCGCCGGCCGCGCCCGCGTGGTCCGCGAAGGCCACCTACACGAAGGGCGACCGCGTCGTCTTCGAGGGCGGTCTGTTCGAGGCGCTGTGGTGGTCGCGCGGCGACCGGCCCGGGGCGTCGCCGTACGGGCCGTGGGCCGAGATCGGTGCCCCCGTCGTGACCGCCGCGGGGACGTTCCCGGCCTGGACGGACACCTGGGTGTACGGCAAGGGCGACGTCGTCGTCCACGACGGGCACCGCTGGGTGGCGAAGTGGTACTCCCGGCACGACGAGCCCGGGGCGTCGCCGTGGGGTCCCTGGAAGGACCTCGGGACCGTCTGACCGCACGCACGGCGCCGGCCGTGCC
>NZ_JBHUWC010000287.1:0-2955 GCF_042670225.1 Isoptericola sp. NPDC057191
CAACACTCAGGGGGCGGGGGCGAAGGCCGCGTGGAACGTCCAGCGCGGGTCGAGCGTCTCGCCGAAGCCTTGCGACTGGACGGCGAGGGTGCCGTCGTCGAGGTGCACGAGGCGCAGGCGCAACGTGGCGAGCTCGTCCCCGTGGGTGCCGCAGCGCACGTCGAGCGTGCCGGGTCCCGACCATCCGGCGGTCACGACCGCGGGCTGGTCGGCGACGCGCGTGCGCACCGGGGCGGACGTGTCCACGCGCACCGACCAGCCGTCGTCCGAGGCCACCGTGCCGGTGGTGCCGTCCGTCGTGGCGGTCAGGTCGAGCGTGAGCGCGGCCGGACCGGCGCCCGGCGTCAGCGTCGTCCAGCGCCCGACGAGCGAGCGGGCGTGCTCGGGGTGGTCGCGGGGCGCCGGCCACGCCAGGCCCGCGACGTCGTCGCCCGCCCGCGGCGCGGAGGTCGCCACGGCCCGCGCGGGCGCGACGAGGTGGTCCAGCACGAGGTCGAGGAGCTTCTGGTCCCCGGCGCCGGCGGCCTGGGCGTCGGCCGTCACGACCACGCTCACCCCGGTCGCCGGGTCGCCGTGGACGATCTGGCCGCCGAGGCCGAACATCAGCCAGCCGCCCTGCGGCGGCAGCCAGACCTGGTAGCCGTACGCGGCGCGGAACGGTCCGCCCCAGGTCTGGGTCGCCGGGTCCGAGCGTGGCGTCGTCGCGGCGGCGAGGAACTCCGCCGGGAGCAGCGGGACGCCGTCGTGCACGCCGCCGTCCAGGAGCAGGCCGGCGAGCCGGGACAGGTCGTCCGGGGTGCAGACGAGCCCGGAGCCGCCGTGGCTGTAGCCGTCCGGGCCGGGCAGGAACCGCAGGCCCGGGCTGATGCCCAGCGGGTCGAGCAGCCCAGGGCGCAGGTACTCCGCCAGCGACGTGCCCGCGGTCCGCTCCACCAGCGCGGCCAGCGTGTACGCGGCGCTGGTGTCGTAGGTGAACAGCGCACCCGGCGGATGGGTGGGCGGCACGCGGAAGTACGACTCGAGCCAGCCACCCTCCCGCACCTTGTACGTCGTGCTGCGGTGCGGACCACGCATGGCGAGCATGTCCCGCAGCGTCGTGGCCTCCAGCCACGGGTGCGCCGGGCCGGTCGCCGCGAGCACGTCCGGGAAGTGCCGCACCACGGGGTCGTCGAGGCTCAGCGCACCCTCCGCGGCGAGCAGGCCGACGGCCAGCGCCGTCACCGTCTTCGACACGGAGTACATGCGCTGCGGCACGTCGTGGCCCAGAGGTGCGCACGCCGCGGCGAGCAGCCGCTCGCCACCCGCCCGGACGTCCACCGTGTGCAGGGCGACGTCCAGCTCGCGGGAGCGCGCGACGACGGTCGCGAGCCCTGTGGTCAGGTCAGGGTCCGCGGCAGGAGCGCGACCGGTGGTCGGCACGGGCTCAGACCAGGTCGCGCACGGCGGCGTACTGCGCGCGGACCACGGGCCGGGGGTCGGGGTCGAGCGTGACGGCGATCGTCGTCGACCACGCGGGGGGAGCGGCGTCCGCGTCGGTCGCGGCCGCGAGCGTCCACGCCGCCTGCCGGGCCGCGCCGTCGGCCACGTACTCGCCCGGCTCGGGGACGCCGACGGCGAGGCCGAGGACCTGCGTGGCCACCTGCTGCACGGCGGGCGACTGGGCCGCCCCGCCGATGAGCATGACGCGCTCGACCGGCACTCCCTGGGCGCGCAGGGCGTCGAGGCCGTCGGCGAGGCCGCAGAGCATCCCCTCGACGTAGGCGCGCGCCAGGTGCGCGCGGGTGGAGGTCGCGAGGCGGACGCCGTGCAGGGTGCCGGTCGCGTCGGGGCGGTTGGGGGTGCGCTCGCCCTCCAGGTAGGGGACGAGGACGAGGCCGTCGGCGCCGGCGGGGGCGGCGAGCGCGAGGTCGGCGAGCTCGTGGACGTCGACGTCGAGCACGGCCCGGGCGGCGTCGAGCACGCGGGCCGCGTTGAGCGTGACCGCGAGCATGAGGGCGTTCCCGGTGGCGTCGGCGAACCCGTTGATCGCGCCGGAGCCGTCGGCGGTGCGCGCCGGCGCCACCGCGGAGACGACGCCCGACGTGCCGATCGAGATCGCGATGTCGCCGGGCGTCATGCCGAGCGCGAGCGCTGCGGCCGCGTTGTCGCCGGCGCCGGGACCGAGGAGTGCCCCACCTTCGACGTCGGCCCCCGCGACCGTGGCGTGCGCGACGCCGCCGGACTCCGCAGGGCCGAGCACGCGGGGGAGCGTGACGTCGTCACGACCGAGGGCGAGCGTGAGCAGGTCGCGGCGGTAGGTGCCGGCGCCGCCGTCCGCGTCGGCGTCGTAGTAGCCGGTGCCCGACGCGTCGGACCGGTCGGTGACGAGGGCGTCGAGCTGCGGGCCGAGCGGCGACTCGCCCTCGGGCCCGTAGCCGGCGATGCGCCAGGTCAGCCAGTCGTGGGGGAGCGCGACGGCGGCGACGCGCGCCGCGTTCTCAGGCTCGGCGTCGCGCAGCCAGCGCAGCTTGGTGACGGTGAGGGAGGCGACGAGCACCGAGCCGACGGCGTCGGCCCAGGCCTGCGCACCGGCGTCGCGGTCGCCGTCGCCGAGCTCGCGGACGAGGTCCTCGGCCGCGGAAGCGGACCGGGTGTCGTTCCACAGGAGCGCGTCGCGGACGACGCGACCGTCGGCGTCGAGGGCGACAAGGCCGTGCTGCTGACCGCCGACCGCGACCGCGGCGACGTCGTCGAGGCCGCCGGCCTCGCGCGCGGCGGCCAGGAACGCGTCCCACCAGTGCTGCGGGTCGACCGACGTGCCGTCGGGGTGCTTCGCGGTGCCGGAGCGGACCAGGCGGCCCGTCTCGGCGTCGCGCACGACGATCTTGCAGGACTGCGTGGACGTGTCCACGCCGGCGACGAGGGGCATCGTTGCTTCCTTCACGGAGGTCGGTCCGCCGGTGTTGTGAGCGGGCG
>NZ_JBHUWC010000288.1:0-2924 GCF_042670225.1 Isoptericola sp. NPDC057191
TGTGCGGGCCGTCCCTTCCGACTACCTCGGCGGCTCGGGTGCTACCTCGGCGGCTCGTGTGCTACCTCGGCATCGGTCAGATGCGGATGAACCGCGGGCTGTCCTGCCAGATGTGGCGCTTCACGACGCCGACGCCGGGACGGGCGGCCTCGACCTGCTGGCCCTTGCCGATGTAGATCGAGACGTGGCCGGGGGTCCAGATGATGTCGCCGGGGCGCGCGTTCTTGCGCGAGACGACCTTGCCGGACGCCTTCTGCGCCGACGACGACCGCGGCAGGGTCTTGCCCGTGGCCTTCTTGTAGACGTACCGCGTGAGGCCGGAGCAGTCGAACGAGTTCGGGCCGCTCGAGCCGTACGAGTAGCGGTCCCCGACCTGGGCCTTCGCGATGCGGACGATCTTCTGGCCGCGCGTGCCCGGGTTCTTGGCGGTGACGCTGATGGTGCGCGAGGCCTTGGTGGCGAGCGTGGTCGACGTCGGGTCGACGACGATCCGGACCCGGTTCTTGCCGACGCGGTACTGCTCCCAGACCGGCTTGAACGTGGCCTTGCCGGCCTTGAGCCGCTTGGTCGAGGAGACCTTGCCGTTGACGACGAGCTTCGCGCGGCCCGAGATCGCCTTGCCGGCCTTCGTGGCCTTCATCGAGTACGACGGGCGGTGCTTGCCGGAGTTCTTGACCATCGTGTGCTTGGACGCCGCGAAGACGGTGTGAGGCTTGGTCTTCGTGGTCGCGGTCTGCACGGTGGTGGCCGTGGTCGCGGCGGACGCGTGGGGTGCGGTGGCGACGAAGGTGCCGCCGGTGAGGGCGGCCGCGAGGCCGAGGGCGACGAGCGCGCGACGCGGTCGGTGTGCCGCCACGGCGGCGGTGCCGGGGCGCGCGGAATCGAGGGACGTAGGCATGGGCATGACCTCCAGCCTGCGAGATGAGCTGTCGGGTGAGGCCGAGATCGTTGGCCCGCCACCTGTCGGTGACTAAACCCCAAGGCCGGGAGCGTCCGGAGCGGTGCGCGTCCGGGCGGCCGGCCGGAAGTGGGTCTCCCGCTGCTGCCGTGAGTTTCGTGGTCACCGTGACGCCGGCAGCACTCGGCTGCGTCCCGGTCGGCCGACACCTGGAGAAGGTGCGGTCGAAGGACGCTAACCTGCCCGACGCTCTGTGGTCACGTTCTGGTAACGACCTGAGCGTGTGGCCAGGGCAACGGTGTCAGGAATCGGCCCAGGACAAAGTCGGGCACTGTCTCCGATTCCGGACCGCCCCTGCCGTGTCAGATGTGGCAAAGGTCACAGTAGGAATCGGGACCGACCGGCGAGACGTCTCGATCAGCCGAGCAGGTCGTCGCTCGCGGGTGCGGGCGTCACCGCCAGGCACAGGCTCGCGCGGTCGCCGGAGGTCCAGCCCGCCTCGGACGGGGTCAGCACCACGAACCGCACGCCCTCGACCTCCCGCCCGGTGCCTCCGAGCTGCTGCGCGCCGCACACCGCGGACGCACGCCGACCCAGAGCGTCGGGCCCGGGCCAGACGGCGCCCGGAGCAGAGTCCGTGCGGCCGACCACCTGCGCGGCGTGCTCGTCGCTGCAGGGCACCACGGTCACCCGGCCCACGTCACCGGTCGGCAGCTCGCGCAGGCACGAGCCGAGCACCAGCTGCACGGCGTTCGCCTCCACCGGCTGCGTGACGGCGGCGGGCAGCGGCTCCCAGGCACGGTGTCGCGCGCTCGTGACGCCGAGCGCGACGCCGCCGCCCACGACGGCGAGCACCGCCACCGCCGCACCGGCCCACAGGACACCGCGCCGCGCCCGCCCGCTGCCTGGCCGCCGGCCCGGCGACGTGCCGTCGGGCGCCGTCGTCGGGCCCGGCGTGGTCGGCGTCGCCGGCAGGTGCAGCTCGGCCAGGCCCTCGGCGGGCAGCGCGCCGGGCGGCGTGGGCGCCGCGAAGACCGGCTCCTCGGGCGGCGAGCCGTCGCGGCCGGTCGCCCGGGGCTCGCCGGGGACGGGCGGGTCCGTGGTCATGGTGCGCTCCTGCCCGTCAGGCGGGGTCGGCGAGGTCGAGGATCACCGGGACGTGGTCGCTGGCGCCCTTGCCCTTGCGCTCGTCCCGGTCGACGACCACGCCGGTGACGCGGTCCCGGACGGCGGGGGAGGCGTACGCGAAGTCGATGCGCAGGCCCTTGTTCCGGGGGAACGCGAGCTGCTGGTAGTCCCAGTAGGTGTACGTGTGCTCGGCCGGCAGGTGCTCGCGCGTCACCTCCGTGTACCCGGCGCCGGTGAACGCCGCGAAGGCCTCCCGCTCCGCCGGGGTGACGTGCGTGTGTCCCACGAACACGGACGGGTCGTAGACGTCGGTGTCGAGCGGGATGACGTTCCAGTCGCCGACCAGCGCCACCTGGGCCCCGGGGTCGTCGGACAGCCAGCCGGCGGCGGTGTCGCGCAGCGCGCCCAGCCAGGCGAGCTTGTAGGCGTAGTGCGGGTCGCCGATCGCGCGGCCGTGCGGCACGTACAGCGACCACACCCGCACGCCGCCGCAGGTGGCGCCGAGGGCTCGCGCCTCGACCGGCGCCGGCACGTCGAGCAGGGTGACAGCCTCGTCGGGCGTGGGGTCCGGAGCCTCGGCGGGCGCGTCGGCGTCGCGCACCGGCGCGGCGGGCTTGGCGAACCCGGGCTGCCCGGGGAAGGACGTCGAGACGTCGTCGATCCCGACCCGGGACGCGATCGCGACGCCGTTCCACGCTGAATGGCCGGTGTGCGCGACCTCGTATCCCGCGGCCTCGAACGCCGCGTGCGGGAACTGCTCGTCCCGGCACTTCGTCTCCTGGATCGCCAGCACGTCCGTGCCCGACCGTTCGAGGAAGGCGATCACGCGGTCGACGCGGGCACGGACGGAGTTGACGTTCCAGGTGGCGAGGCGCACGGGCGCCAGGCTACCGGCGCC
>NZ_JBHUWC010000289.1:0-2827 GCF_042670225.1 Isoptericola sp. NPDC057191
CCGGGGGTGTCCCACCAATTTTCGTACCCACAACGATCCGGGCTTCGAGGGGTTGTGCGCCGATGCCCGCCGTGCCATGCTCGGCAAACAGGTTTGCAGCACAAACTACTCTGCGAGGTTGAGATGACCAGCACCCCCGACGGGCCGGGCGACGGCGCCGGGCTCGGCGCCGCCGACTCGCTGCGGCTCATCCGCCAGCAGCAGGACCGCGCCCGCGCCGCCCTCGAGCCCGACGGCCGCGCCCTCTACGGCGCGTGGGGCGTCGCCTGGCTCGCCGGCTACCTGGTCCTGTGGTCCAGCGCGCGGGACCAGGGCCAGCCCGCGGCGTGGGCGTTCTGGGTGTTCGCGGTCGCCATCGCCGCGGCGGTCGTGTTCACCATGGTCCACACCATCAGCCGCACCGCGGGCACGCGCGGCGTCTCCGCCCGGACCGGCGCGATGTACGGGTGGTCCTGGATGCTCGGCTTCCTCACCCTCAGCGTCTTCCTCGGCGGCCTCGCCCGCGCCGGGGCGGACGGGGAGGTCATGGGCCTCGCCAGCAACGGTGGTGCGTGCCTCGTCGTGGGGCTGCTGTACCTCGGCGGCGCCGCGGCGTTCGGCGACCGCAGCCTCTTCGTCCTCGGCGCGTGGATCCTGCTGGTCGCCGCGGCCGCGACCTTCGCCGGTCTGCCCAGCACCTACCTCGTGATGGCGCTCGCGGGAGGCGGCGGGTTCCTCGTGATGGCGGGCGTCGAGCACGTGCGCACGTCGCGCCGCCGCGCGGACGCGGAGGCAGGCCGTGCCTGACGCCCTCGACCCGGTCATCCACGCGCCCGCGCGGCTGCGCGTCGTCGCGACCCTCGCGGCCCTGGGCACCGGCGACGAGCTGAGCTTCCCCAAGCTGCGCACGCTGCTCGACATGACGGCGGGCAACCTGTCCACCCACCTCCGCAAGCTCGAGGACGCCGGCTACGTCCGGGTCACCAAGACCCACGAGGGCCGCACGCCGGCCACCTATCTCGCGCTCACCCCGCAGGGTCGGCGCGCGTTCGAGGACTACACCGAAGCCCTCACCGGGCTGCTGAGAGGAGCCGGATCATGACCCGTCCGTCGGAGCGGGCTCCGGTCGTCGCGGTGCGCGGCGTGACCCGCCGATTCGGCGACGTCGTCGCGCTCGACGACGTCAGCCTCGACGTCGGTGCCGGCGAGCTCGTGGGCCTGCTCGGTCCCAACGGTGCGGGCAAGTCGACGCTGCTGTCCCTGGTCAGCGGGCAGCGCCGCCCCGACTCCGGCACGGTGCGCCTGTTGGGCGGCGACCCCCGCGACGCGGCCAGCCGGGCCGGCCTCGGCGTCACGCCGCAGGAGACCGGGCTGCCCGCCACGCTGCGGGTCCGGGAGGTGGTCGACTTCGTCGGTGGGCACTACGTCCGTCCGGTGCCGACGGGCGACCTGCTCGAGCAGTTCGGCCTCGCCGACCTCGCGCGGCGGCAGACGGGAGCCCTCTCCGGCGGGCAGAAGCGGCGCCTCGCGGTCGCGCTCGCCCTCGTCGGGCGCCCGCGCGTCGTGCTGCTCGACGAGCCCACCACCGGTCTCGACGTCGGCGCTCGCCAGGCCCTGTGGGACGCGATCCGCGCCTACCACGCGGGCGGCGGCACCGTGCTGCTGACCAGCCACTACCTCGAGGAGGTGCAGGCGCTCGCGGAGCGCGTCGTCGTCGTCGACCGCGGGGTGGTGCGGGCCGACGACTCGCTCGACGCCATCCTCCGACGCGTGGGCCTGCGGCGGGTGGCCGTGCGGTCCCGTGCGGACCTCGCCGCGTGGCCCGGCGTCGTGCGGGCCGAGCGGCGCGACGACGGCGTGCAGGAGCTGTACACCGCCGACGCGGACGCCCTCGTACGCGATCTCGTCCGCGGCGACGTCGAGTTCCACGACCTCCAGATCCGGGGCGCCAGCCTGGAGGAGGCCTTCGAGGAGATGGTGCTGCAGGAGGTGGCCCGATGACCGCGACGACGACCGCGCCCCAGGCCGGGCGTGCCCCGGGGCCGGTGCGGCTGACGTGGCTGCACCTGCGGTACCAGTTCCTCGAGACCGTGCGCGTGCCGATCGCCGTGCTCGGCAACATGCTGTTCCCCGCGCTCGCGATGTTCTTCTTCGTGGTGCCGCAGCGCGACGTCGCGCAAGACCCGCTGTGGGCGACGATGTCCGTGGCGAGCCTCGGCCTGTTCGCCGTGTGCTCGGCCAGCCTGTTCACCTACGGGCTGGGCGTGGCGGAGGACCGGCAGCTGCCGTTCGACCCCTTCCTGCGCTCCCTGCCTGCCGGGCCCGGTCCGCGCATGGTCGCGCGCATCGGCAACGGCGCGATCTTCGCGCTGTTCGGCCTGGTGCCGCTGATCCTCATCGGCTGGCTGTTCACCGCCGCGACCGTGACGGTCGGGCAGCTGCTCGCCGGGGTGGGCACGATCCTGCTGGTGTCGGTGCCGTTCGTGCTGCTCGGGATGGCGGTCGGGTACTCGTTGTCCGCGAAGGCCGCGCTGCCGGTCGTGCAGGTGGTGCTGTTCCCGCTGGCGTTCGCGGGCGGGCTGTTCCTGCCGCCGCAGGCGTTCCCGGCGTGGCTCGACGCGATCTCGCAGGCCACCCCGACCCGGGCCGGCCGCGACCTGCTGGTGCAGGCGCTCACGGGGCAGCCGGCGTACCCGGCGGCGTGGCTGGTGCTGGCCGGCTGGACGGTCCTGTTCGCCGTCCTCGCCGTCGCCGCCTACCGCCGTGACGAGGGCCGCCGCTTCCGCTGACGCGGCCCCGGGGGTGTTGTGGGCGGGCGTTTGGCCCTGTTTCGGTCGCGAAACAGGGC
>NZ_JBHUWC010000290.1:0-2824 GCF_042670225.1 Isoptericola sp. NPDC057191
GTCGCGTTCACGGGCGCCAGGGCGCCCTCCACTTCGGGAACACCTACGACCGCCCGCACGACGTTCGTCCCCGCCGCTCTGCGCCGTCCTGCCCGTAGGGTGGCGGGGTGAGCAGCACCGTCACCCGCGCGTACACGATTCCCGGCGTCCACGTCACCGACCGCACCCTCACGGTGCCGCTGGACTGGTCGCGGCCCGACGACGGTCGCACGATCTCGCTGTTCGTGCGGGAGCTCGTGGACCCCACGCGCCGGGGCGACGACCTGCCGCTGCTGGTGTTCCTGCAGGGCGGCCCCGGCGGGAAGGGTCCGCGCCCCACCGGCCCGGACGGCTGGGTGGGCGACGCGCTCAAGCGGTTCCGCGTGGTGCTGCTGGACCAGCGCGGCACCGGCCGCTCGACGGCGGTGCGCGCGGCCGCGCTCACCGCGCTCGGCTCCGCCGAGGCGCAGGCCGAGCACCTCTCCCACTTCCGCGCCGACGCGATCGTCGACGACGCCGAGCACGTGCGCCGCACCGTGTACGGCGGGCGGCGCTGGTCCACGCTCGGCCAGTCGTACGGCGGGTTCCTCACCCTCACCTACCTGTCCCGCGCGCCCGAGGGTGTCGCGGCGTCGTACGTCACCGGCGGCCTCGCGGGCCTGACCGCGAGCGCCGAGGACGTCTACCGGCGCACCCAGCCGCGCGTCGTCGCCAAGAACGCGCTGTACCGCGAGCGGTACCCCGACGACGTCGACCTCGTCGCGCGGATCGCCGACCGGCTCGCCGCAGGCGACGTGCGCCTGCCCGGCGGGGACCTGCTCACCGTCGAGCGGTTCCAGACGCTCGGTATGGCGTTCGGCATGGGCCCCGGCTTCGAGCGGGCGCACTGGATCGTCGACGAGGCGTTCGACGACGGGTCCGACGAGCTGACCGACACGTTCCTGGCCGAGGTCGAGGCCGCCACCGGCTTCGCCACCAACCCGATGTACGCCGTCCTGCACGAGTCGATCTACGCGCAGTCCGGCACCGGGGCCACCGCCTGGGCCGCGCAGCGCGTCCGCGAGGAGGACCCGGCGTTCGGCACGGACGCCCGCCCGCTGCTGTTCACCGGCGAGATGATCTACCCCTGGATGTTCGAGCAGGTCGCCGCGCTGCGCCCGTTCCGCCCGGCGGCCGAGGCCCTCGCCGCCCGCGACGGCTGGGACGACCTGTACGACCTCGACGTCCTCGCCCGCAACGAGGTGCCGCTCGAGGCGGCCGTCTACCACGACGACATGTTCGTCGACGCGGGCCTCTCGCTCGACACCGCCGCGCACGTCGGCAACGCCCGCGCCTGGGTGACCAACGAGTTCGAGCACGACGGCCTGCGGCTGGGCGACGTCTTCCCCAAGCTCCTGGCCCGCATGGACGCCCGCGGCGGCGCGCGGTCGTGACCCGGTCCGGGCACGACGCGCTCGCCGCCGCCCTGCCCGCGCCGTGGCGGGTCGAGCTGGACTACTGGGAGACGAACGGCGCCTGACTCAGGACGCCGCCTGACTCAGGAGGCCGCGGTCCACGTGCGCCCCGGCCAGTACGCCCACTCCTCGAAGTCGGACACGCGGCCGTCGGGGGCGAAGCGCAGCACCCACAGGTCGCGGTACTCCTGCTCCCGCGGCGCGGTGTACCGCACCTCGAGCCGGACGACGGCGACGTCGTCGTCGACGGCGAGCAACGCGGCCGTCATCGTGAAGGTGGCGTCCTCGTCGACGGTCCAGAACTCGCGGATCGCGTCGTGCCCGACCAGCACCTCGGGGTCGTAGGGCGATCGCGCGTACCGCGCCTCGGGCGTGAAGAGCTGCGCGACGGCGTCCGCGTCGGCGTCGCGCCAGGCCCGCTCGTACGCGGCGACCCAGTGCGCCACCGCCTCCCGCTCCATCGCCATCTGGGCAGTATGCCTGCCGTCCGCGCACCGGGCAGGGCGGACGGGGCGGGAACCGCGCGGTACCTTCGTTCGTCGGACGTACCGGCAGCGCCCGTCCGGGCGCGCCACGTGAAGCAGAAGGCGACCTCATGAGCACCACCTCCCCCACCCCGATCCTGCGCGCGACCGGCCTGGTGGTCGGGTACGGCGGGCCGGCGATCCTGGAGGGCATCGACCTGGCGCTGCTGCCGGGGAGCGAGCCGGTGGGCGTGGTGGGCGAGTCGGGCGCCGGGAAGTCGACCCTGGTGCAGGCGCTGCTGGGCCAGCTGCGCATCCGCGAGGGTCACGTGACCTTCCAGGGCCGCACCGTCTCCAAGCTGGGGCGTCGGGACAAGAAGCGGTTCCGCGCCGCCGTGCGCACGGTGGCGCAGAACGGGCTCGACGTCGACCCGCGGTGGACGGTGGACCGCGCCGTCTCCGGCGCGCTGACCGATGCCCGCAAGGCCGGGCGCGCGAGCGGACGCACGGTGGCCGAGCTGCTCGACGACGTCGCGCTCGAGCCGCAGTTCGCCCGGCGCACCATCCACTCCCTCTCGGGCGGCGAGAAGCAGCGCCTCGCGCTGGCGCTGGCGCTCGCGACCCGGCCGGACGCGATGCTGCTCGACGAGCCGCTCACCGCCGTCGACCCCGCCATGCGCGGCGAGATCGTGCGCCGTCTCACCGAGGCGACCCGCGCCGAGGGCACCGCGGTCCTCCTGGTCTCGCACGACGTGGAGCTGGTCGGCCGCCTCTGCCCCACCGTGCACGTGCTCGCGGACGGCACGTTCGTCGCGTCCGGCCCGATGAGCGACGTGCTCGCCGCCGGCGCGGACGACGACGCCCACCCCGCCGTGCGCGGCCTCGCGGAGGCCGCACCGCTGGCGGCGCAGCGCTTCCGCTGAGCCC
>NZ_JBHUWC010000291.1:0-2821 GCF_042670225.1 Isoptericola sp. NPDC057191
TGCCTAAAGTGTGCGGGCCTCAGGCACTTGGATCAGGCCAATCACCTGACACACGACCGCGGCGGGCAGTCATCACCCCTGCCCGACCGGCGCCCGGTGCTCCGCCCCCTCAGGCCTCGGCGGCGGCCTCGGACTCCTGGTCGACCTCCGCGCGCAGCCGCTGCCAGAGCTCGTCCACCTGGTCCCGGAGGTGCTCCTCCGTCCCCGTGCCGTCCAGCGTGACGTCGGCCACGGCGGCACGCTCCTCGTCGGCGGCCTGCGCGGCGACCCGGGCGCGCGCCGCCGCCTCGGCCAGCCCGCGCCCGTCGACCAGCCGCGCGACCCGCTGCTCGGCCGGGGCCTGCACCACGACGAGGAGGTGGAAGCGGTCCGCCTGCCCGGTCTCGACCAGCAGCGGGATGTCGTGCACGACCACCGCGCGGTCGTCGGCCGCCCCCGCGAGCGCCTCCCGCTCCGCGGCGATGCGCCGGATCTCGGGGTGCAGGATCCCCTCGAGGCGCTCGCGCGCCGCAGCGTCGCCGAACACGACGCGGCCGAGGGCCGGGCGGTCCAGCGCACCGTCCGGCGCGAGCACACCGTCTCCGAAGGCGGCCACGACCTCCTCCAGCCCGACCGTGCCGGGGGCCACCACCTCCCTGGCCAGGACGTCGTGGTCGATCACGACGGCACCGAGCTCGGAGAGCCGGCGCGCGACGACGGACTTGCCTGCGGCGATACCGCCTGTGAGGCCGATGCGGAGCATGGGGACCATCCTGCCTCCGGCGTAGGCTTCCCGCCATGAGCGCCCGCGGCTCCCTGCCGCGGGCCGAGGGGGAGGTGGCATGGCGGGCGGAGGCATGATGCGCTCGTACCTGAAGGACTCGTCGGTGACGGACCGGCGCCTGACGGGCTCCACCCTCCGACGGATCCTGGCCTTCGCCCGGCCGTACCGGGCGCAGCTGGTGGCGTTCGTCGCCCTCCTGGTGCTCAGCGCGGCGGCGGGGGCCGTCACCCCCCTGCTGTTCCGTCGCCTCATCGACGACGGCATCGCGACCGGCGACCGGCGCCTGGTGGTGTCGATGGCAGCCGCGGCCGTGGGGATCGCCCTCGTCACCGCAGCCTTGGCGGTGGCCGAGCGGTGGCTGTCGTCGCGCGTGGGCGAAGGGCTCATCCTCGACCTGCGCACGGCGGTCTTCGACCACGTGCAGCGGATGCCGCTCGCCTTCTTCGCACGCGCCCGGACGGGCGCCCTGGTCCAGCGGCTCAACGGCGACGTCCTCGGCGCGCAGCAGGCGTTCACGTCCACGCTGCAGACGGTCATCTCCAACGGGCTCACGATCGCGTTCACCCTCGCCGCCATGTTCGCGATGTCCTGGCGGCTCACCCTGCTGTCCGTGGTCCTCGTGCCCGCGTTCGTGCTCCCGGCTCGCTGGTTCGGCCGCCGCCTCGCGACGCTGGCCCGCACCGGCTACGACCTGAACGCCGACGCCGGTCAGATGATGAACGAGCGCTTCAACGTGGCGGGCGCCCACCTCGTCAAGATCTTCGGCGACCCCGACGTGGAGAGCTCCCGCTACGCGGCCCAGGTGCGCCAGCTGCGGGACCTCGGCGTGCGCACGGCCCTGCTCGGCACGTGGTTCCGCGTGGGCCTCACGACGCTGGCCTCGGTCGCGATCGCGCTGGTCTACGGGCTGGGCGGGCTGCAGGCGATCGCCGGCGAGCTCACCGTGGGCACCGTGGTCGCGCTCACCGCGTACCTCGGGCGCCTGTACGGCCCGCTGTCCGCCATGTCGAACGTGCAGGTCGACGTGATGACCGCCCTGGTGAGCTTCGAGCGGGTGCTCGAGGTCCTCGACCTCGAGCCCGCGATCGCGGAGAAGCCCGGCGCCGTCGACCTGCGCGTCGCCGTGGCGGACCGCGGTGCTTCCGTCGAGCTCGACCGCGTGACGTTCCGGTACCCGAGCGCCGACGAGGTCTCCCTGGCCTCTCTCGAGTCCGTCGCGACGCTGCGCTCGGACCCCACGGACGACACGCTGCGCGAGGTGTCGTTCACGGTGCCGGCCGGCGCCATGGTCGCCCTCGTGGGTCCCTCCGGTGCGGGGAAGACCACGGTCTCCCAGCTCGTCTCACGCATGTACGACCCGACGTCGGGAGCGGTACGGATCGCGGGCACGGACCTGCGCGACGTCACGGCCGCGTCGCTGCGGGGCACCGTCGGCGTGGTGTCGCAGGAGGCGCACCTCTTCCACGACACCGTCGCCGCCAACCTGCGCTTCGCGCGCCCGGGGGCCTCGGACGCGGATCTCGAGAGGGCGCTGCGCCAGGCGCGGATCTGGGACCTCGTCGCACGGCTCCCGGAGGGTGTCGACACCGTCGTCGGCGACCGCGGCTACCGCCTCTCCGGCGGGGAGCGCCAACGGCTCGCCATCGCCCGGCTCCTGCTGCGGGCGCCGGACGTCGTCGTCCTCGACGAGGCGACGGCCCACCTGGACTCCGAGTCGGAGGCGGCCGTCCAGGCGGCCCTCGACCAGGCGCTGGCCGGCCGCACGTCGCTCGTCATCGCCCACCGCCTCTCGACCGTGCGCGCCGCGGACACCATCGTCGTGCTGGCCGAGGGCCGTGTCGTCGAGCTCGGCACCCACCTGGAGCTCCTCGCCGCAGGGGGCCTGTACGCCGAGCTCTACGCCACCCAGTTCGCCCAGACCGAGCCGACGACGGCCGACTGACCACGGCGCGCCATCGCACGGCGCGCGACGCGCGACCCCCCTGGGCCCGCCGCACGGCCGTCGCCGGAGTGACGGGCACCGGCCGATGCCGGGACAGAACGACGGCGGCCCGCCAC
>NZ_JBHUWC010000292.1:0-2808 GCF_042670225.1 Isoptericola sp. NPDC057191
CGTCTGGCCCTGTCCGGGCCCCCGAACGGGGCCAGACGCCCGCTCACAGCACCCCGCAGCAGCGAGAGGCGACACGTGCACACCCTCGACGACTCCCTCGTGACGGCCACGCTCCAGGCCGCGATCGACGACGCCGGCGCGGCCGGCGGCGGCACCGTGGTGGTGCCCGCCGGGACCCACCGCACCGGGGCGCTGCGCCTGCGCTCCCGCGTGGAGCTGCACCTCGAGGCGGGCGCGGTGCTCCAGTTCGTGCCCGACCCGGCCCTGTACCCACCGGTCGAGGCGCGCTGGGAGGGCGCGCCCGCCACGATCCACTCGCCGTGCCTGTACGCGGCGGGGGAGACGGACGTGGCGATCACCGGCTTCGGCACGATCGACGGCGGCGGTGGTCCGTGGTGGGACACGTTCCGGCACGACCGGGCCGGCCTCGCGCACCCGCGCCCCACCCTCGTCGGGCTGCACGACTGCGAGCGCGTCACCCTGCGCGACGTGCGCCTCACCAACTCCCCGAGCTGGACGGTGCACCCGCTGCGGTGCGACGGCGTGACGATCTCCGGCGTCGTCATCGTCAACCCCGCGGACTCGCCCAACACGGACGGCATCGACCCGGAGTCGAGCCGGAACGTGCGGATCAGCGACTGCCACATCGACGTCGGCGACGACTGCGTGGCCATCAAGGCGGGCACGGAGCACGACCCGCGGCGGGTGCCCTGCGAGAACATCACCATCACCGGCTGCACGATGGTGCACGGCCACGGCGGGGTCGTCATCGGCTCGGAGATGAGCGGTGGCGTGCGCGGTGTCGTGATCAGCAGCTGCGTCTTCGAAGGCACCGACCGCGGCATCCGCATCAAGTCGCGGCGCGGGCGGGGCGGCGTGGTCGAGGACGTGCGGGTGACGAACGTCGTGATGCGCGGCGTGATGTGCCCGTTCGTGATCAACCCCTTCTACTTCTGCGGTCCGGACGGCAAGGAGCCGCACGTCGCGGACCGGGACCCGCACCCCGTGGGCCCGTCCACCCCCGCCTTCCGGCGCATCCACCTGGCCCATGTCACGGCCCGCGACGTGCACGCGGCGGCCGGCTACCTCTACGGTCTGCCCGAGCAGCCGCTCACGGAGCTCACGCTCGACGACGTCACGGTGTCGTTCGCCACCGACGCCGTGCCCGGGGTCCCGGCGATGGCGGACGGCGTCCCGGAGCTGCGCCGGGCAGGTCTCCACCTCGGCTTCGTCGCGGACGCGGACCTGTCGCGCGTGCGCGTGACAGGCTGCGAGGGGCCGGGCGTCGTGGTCGAGGGAAGCCCGGACCTGCGGCTCGAGGGGGTGCGGGTCGATGACGAGCCTCGCGGTGCGTGACGACGCGCCCCCGGTGCGCCGTCGGGCCGAGACGTGGCTCGCCGTCGTCGGGATGGTCGGCGCGGCGATCTTCCTCGGGGGGTTCGCGCTGGTGCTCAACCGCACCGACGAGCAGAGCTTCCTCGACACCCTGTACCCGGCGATGACGGACGCGGGCATCGACCTGGCGTCGTCGGACGCCTACGACGCCGCCCGGACGCTGGCCGCCTGGTTCGGCCTCACCCTCGTGGTGGTGCTGCTCGTGGCTGCCGCCGGGATCTACGTCGCGCACCGCCGTCCCGCGCGCCGGTCGACGGGGTGGTGGTTCCTCGCCGCCGGGCTCGCGTGCCTGTTCGGCAGCCAGCTCGTGCTGTACCCGATCGCCTTCCTGTTCTTCGTCGCCGCCGGGCTGTTCGCCCTGCGACGCCCCCACCAGACCTCCGACCACCTGTCCGAGACCGGGAGCACCTCATGAGCAAGATCCTCGTCGCACCGCGCCCCGGTGGTGACCGCCGCACCGGCCGGACGGGCCGGCCCGGTGACCGGCCCGGTGATCAGGGCCGGATCCACCGGCCCACCACGGGCCAGCGCGTCTTCCGCGTGGTGAACGTCGTCGTCCTGTCCGCGTTCGCGCTGATCTGCGTGCTGCCGTTCATCAACGTGCTCGGCAGCTCGCTGGCGACGCCGGGCGAGCTCGCGACCCGGCCGTTCGTCCTGATCCCGCACACGTTCTCGCTCGACGCCTACCGGTACATCCTGTCGACGTCGACGATCTTCCGGGCCATGGGCGTCTCGGTGTTCGTCACGGTGGTGGGCACGTTCGTGAGCCTGCTGCTCACGTCGCTGATGGCGTACGCGCTGTCGAAGCGCTACCTGCGGGGGCGCCGCGTCATCAACTTCCTCGTGGTGTTCACGATGCTGTTCAGCGGTGGGATGATCCCCACGTTCATCGTGGTCAACAGCCTGGGCCTCATCGACTCGCTGTGGTCGCTGATCCTCCCGGTGGCGATCAACGCCTTCAACTTCGTCATCATGCGGAGCTTCTTCCAGGGCATCCCCGACAGCCTGGAGGAGGCCGCGCGCATCGACGGCTGCTCCGACCTGGGCGTGTTCCTGCGGATCGTGCTGCCGTTGTCGCTCGCGTCGATCGCGACGATCGGCCTCTTCTACGCGGTCTACTACTGGAACACGTACCAGAGCGCGATCCTCTACATCAACGACTCCACCAAGTGGCCGATCCAGGTGCTGCTGCGCCAGATCGTCATCGTGGCGAGCGGCATGAACGCGGACGAGAGCGCGGTGGACGTCGTCCCCCCGGCGCAGTCGGTGAAGATGGCCGTCATCTTCGTCGCGACGCTGCCGATGCTGATCGTCTACCCGTTCGTGCAGCGGTTCTTCGTCAAGGGCGCCCTGATCGGCTCGGTCAAGGGCTGACCTCCCGCCCGAGCGTTGTGGGTACGAAAAGGGCGGGAA
>NZ_JBHUWC010000293.1:0-2546 GCF_042670225.1 Isoptericola sp. NPDC057191
GGAGCTCGGTGAAGCTCGGGGTGGCGGCGAACGGGTCGGCGGGGCCGTCGTTCTCCCGGCGCGCGACCCGCTGGGCGAGCTCGCGGCCCGCGCGGGCGATCCGCCGGGGCAGGCCCGCGGCAGGGTCGTCGGCGCTCGCGGCCCAGTCGTCCGTGGCGGCGAACACGCTGGTGGGTACGACGTCGGCCCGCAGGTAGGTGAACAGGGGCCGCATCGCGTACTCCAGCGCCAGGGAGTGGCGTGCCGTGCCGCCGGTGGCGCCGAGCAGGACGGGCATGCCCGTCAGCGCGTCGGGGTCCACCACGTCCCAGAAGGACTTGAACAGCCCGGAGTAGCTCGTGGTGAACACGGGCGAGACGGCGATGAGGCCGTCGGCGCCGGTCACCGACTCCAGCGCCCCGGCGAGGTCGCCGGTCGGGAACCGGGTGAGCATGGCGTCGACCACGGCGTGGGCGACGTCGCGCAGCTCGATCGTCTCGACGCGCACGCCGTGCCCGAGGTCCTCGAGCTCGCGCACGGTCGCGTCGGTCAGCCGGTCGGCCAGCAGCCTGGTCGAGGACGGCTGGGACAGCCCGGCCGAGACGACGGCGAGGGTGCGGCCGGCGGTGCCGGGGACGCCCGGGGTGCTCGTGGGCGTGGTCATGCGCGTGCCTCCTGCGATCCTGCGGACTGGGTGCCCTCAGCAACGGTACCGGTGTACGGGTCCGAGGTGTCACCGACGTGGGTGGCGCCCGCCTGGCCCGCGGCGCGGGCGGCGGCGACGCGCTCGGCGTGCGTGGGCGGGTTCAGCGGCACGTCGTCGGCGGGCCGCTTGGCCTCGACGATCTTGCGCAGCTCGGGCACGACGTCGGAGGCGAGCAGGTCGATCTGCTCGAGCACGGACTTCAGCGGCAGGCCGGCGTGATCGACCAGGAAGAGCTGGCGCTGGTAGTAGCCCACCTCGTCCACGAACGACGCGTACCGGTCGATGACCTGCTGGGGCGAGCCCACGGTCAGCGGCGTCTCGCGCGTGAAGTCCTCCATCGACGGGCCGTGACCGTACACGGGCGCCTCGTCGAAGTAGGGCCGGAACTCGTTCCACGCGTCCTGCGAGCGCTTGCGCATGAACACCTGACCGCCGAGCCCGACGATCGCCTGGTCGGCACGGCCGTGGCCGTAGTGCTCGAACCGCTGACGGTAGAAGCGCACCATCTGCCGGGTGTGGTGCATCGGCCAGAAGATGTTGTTGTGCAGGAAGCCGTCGCCGTAGTACGCGGCCTGCTCCGCGATCTCGGGGCTGCGGATCGAGCCGTGCCACACGAACGGCGGCACGCCGTCCAGCGGGCGCGGGGTGGAGGTGAAGCCCTGCAGCGGGGTGCGGAACTTGCCCTCCCAGTCCACGACGTCCTCGGTCCACAGGCGGCGCAGCAGGGCGTAGTTCTCGACGGCCAGCGGGATGCCCTGGCGGATGTCCTGACCGAACCAGGGGTAGACCGGGCCCGTGTTGCCACGTCCCATCATGAGGTCCATCCGCCCGTCGGAGATGACCTGGAGCATCGCGTACTCCTCGGCCAGGCGCACCGGGTCGTTGGTGGTGATCAGCGTGGTCGCCGTCGACAGGGTGATGTGCTTGGTGACGCCCGCCAGGTAACCGAGCATGGTGGTGGGCGAGGACGCGACGAACGGCGGGTTGTGGTGCTCGCCGGTGGCGAAGACGTCGAGGCCGGCCTCGTCGGCGTGCCGGGCGATGGTGAGCATGTCGCGCACCCGCTCGGTGTCGTCGGGCGTGCGGCCCGTCGTGGGATCGGTGGTGACGTCGCTGACGGAGAAGATTCCGAACTGCACGGCTGCACTCCCTGCTCGTGGCTCTCGTGGACCTGAGGCCTAGGTTCATGCGTTTGCATGTACATGCGGCTGAACCGTGGCACCCCTGCCGTTGTTCCCCGCGCCCTGCCGCCATCGGGTGACGTCGCGCACAAAGGGTGCCTGCAGGGCGGTCTCAAGTTGCGCACGACGCGCCGACTGGCCAGCCTGAGGGGGCAACCGTCACGTCCATCGCCACCATGCCACGTCTGCGGCACTCGGTGTGGACCGTGCTTCACGGGACCTTCACGCACCGGCGGAACATCCGCCGCCGGGACCGCGTTGGACCCTCAGGCCCCTTCCCACCGACCTCCAGGAGGACGACATGCCCGACCGGTCCCTGCGCGGCATGAGCATCGGCAGCAAGAGCATGGAGTCCGACGAGGGCGTGGACTTCGCCCCGCGGTTCCAGGCGCACTACGACTGCCCCAACGGCCACACCATCATCCTGCCGTTCTCCACCGAGGCCGAGGTGCCTCCGGTGTGGGAGTGCCGGTGTGGTGAGGAGGCGCTCCTGCGCGACGCCGAGAAGCCCGAGCCGAAGGCCACGAAGCCCCAGCGCACCCACTGGGACATGCTGCTCGAGCGGCGCACAGTCTCCGAGCTGGAGGAGCTCCTCGACGAGCGTCTCGAGCTCCTGCGCGCCGGCAAGCTGCGCCGCAGCGCCTGACGCTGACGCACGAAAGGGCGGGCACCCCACGGGG
>NZ_JBHUWC010000294.1:0-2544 GCF_042670225.1 Isoptericola sp. NPDC057191
CAGCAGGGCCGGGTCGAGGTCGCGGTAGTCGCGCACCGTCCCCAAGATCCGCTGCCAGGCACGACCGACGTCCTCGGTCGACGACGCCGGCCAGCCGAGCTCGCGCAGGATCCCGCGCTTCCACTCCGTGCCGCGCTCGATCGTCGGCCAGGAGGACAGGCCGAGGCGCTCCGCCTTCACGGCCTGCCACACGTCGACGTACGGGTGGCCCAGCACCAGCACGGTGCCGCGGGGCACACGGCGCAGCGCGTCGTCGGCCAGCCGCCGCTCCTTGGACCCGGGCACCAGGTGGTCGACCAGCACCCCGACGCGACGCTCCGCCGTCGGGGCGAACTCGTCCAGCGCGTCGGCGAGGTTGTCGACGCCGTCGAGCATCTCCACGACGACGCCCTCGACGCGCAGGTCGTCGCCCCACACCTTCTCGACCAGCTCGGCGTCGTGCTTCCCCTCGACCCAGATGCGGCTGCCGCGTGCCACGCGCGCCCGCTGGTCGTGGACGGCGACCGACCCCGACGCCGTGCGCGTCGGCCGCGCCGGGGCGCGGCTCGTCACGGGGGCGGTCAGCTCGACGGGCTGACCGTCCACCCAGAAGCCCGGCCCGAGGGGGAACGACCGCGTGCGACCGCGCCGGTCCTCGAGCACGACCAGGTGCATGCCGCCCGACTTCTCGACGCGGACCACCGCGCCGACCCAGCCGGACGTCACCTCCTCGACGACGAGGCCGTGGTCCGCCGCCTGCGGGCGGGAGACAGGCCGGCGCCGGTGGTGGGCGGAGCCGTCCGGCGCACCGGGGGCGCGGGAGCCGGCGGAGGACAGGACGTCGGAGCCGTAACGGTCGTGCACGACCGCGAGCCTACGGTCGCGGCCGCCGACGACAGCGGCCCGACACGGCATCGAGCGTGCTGACTTTCGCTCCAGGTCCCTGTCCCGGGGCGAAGGTCAGCACGCTCGATGGGATGTCGGGAGCGCGAGTCGGGGTGCGTGGTCGGCGGTGCCGGCCGGTCACGCGTGGCGCGGCAGCCGCAGCACGACGTCCACGGCACGGCGGCGTCGTGCCCGCGGCGCCGGGGCCAGGGCGTCGCCCCGGAGCGCGCGGCGCGAGACCCGGAGCTCGTGCGCCAGCCGGCGCAGCGCGACCTCGCGCTCGAGCTCCGCCTGACGGCGCTCGAAGAGCATGTCGTACACGTGCGGGTCCATGATTTCCTCCAGCAGGGGTTCGTTGACACGCCTAGGGAGGGGGACCCGGGCTGGTCCGTACACGACTGCTCAGGGCATGTGTACGGGTGCGCCGGGCGACATGGGCCGACATCGGCCGACGGCCGGCGCGGCAAGCGGCGCCGGACGACGTCAGGGCCGGGCGGACCGCGCCACGACCGCAGCCTCGGTGCGGCTGGCCACCCCGAGCTTGCGCAGGATCGCCGACACGTGGACCGAGGCCGTCTTGCGGCTGATGAACAGGCGCTCGGCGATCTGCCCGTTGGTGAGGCCCTCGGCGACCAGGTCGAGCACCTGGCGCTCACGGTCGGTGAGCGCTCGGTCTACCGTCCCGCCGACAGCCGAGGCGGCGCGGGCTGCCCGGCCACGCGCTAGTCCGGCGCCGTCGAGCAGCGACTGCGCCTGGCCGGCGACCAGCCCGCAACCGATGGCCTCGGCCGCCTCGACCGCGGCCTCGAGGCGGTCCCGCGCCGCGGCCCGGTCGCCGGCGGAGAGCAGGGACTGGCCGTCCCGGTACAGGGCGTAGGGCCGCAGGAACGCCGGACCGTCGGCGGCGAGGACGGCGTCCCACGCGCCGTCGCCGAGCTCGGCCGCGAACACGGCCGCCCAGGTGGGGTACGTCGGCCACCGCACGCACGTGGCGAGGGCGGCGCGGTACGGGGCCGTGTCCACCGTCCGGCCGGCGGAGCGCGCCCGGTCCAGGACGCGCGCGGCGACGGCGAGCACCGACAGGCGGTAGTGGGCGGACAGCGACTCCTCGTCGACGGCGAGGGTGACGAGGTCGAGCGCGTCGTCCAGGTCGTCGCGCAGGAGCGCGAGCTCCGCCAGGGTGCCTGCGACGCGCGCGCGGATCTGCTCCTCGACCCGGCCGAACCGTTGCCAGGTCGAGCGGTGGGCGCGGGCACGGCGCTGCGCCGCCTCGACGTCGCCGCGCCACATGGTCAGCCACGTCCACCGCTCGCCCAGGTAGACGGCGTAGTCGCTGAGGTCGATGAGGGGCACCGACCGCTCGTACCAGTCCTCCGCGTCGGGCCACCGGCCGAGCTCGATCCACGCCTCGGCGACGTTCCCCTCCAGCATCGCCCGGGTGGCCCAGCCCGCACCGAGCGCCCGCGCCAGCCGCGCGCCCGTCTCGGCCAGGGACTCCGCCTCGGCGTACCGGCCGAGCTTCAGCCGCGTGTCCGAGGCGTTCGTGTAGTAGTGGCACTGCGCGCGCCAGTCGTCGCCCGCGACCTCGCGCGACAGCTCCAGCTCCTCCAGGGCGTCGAGGTCGCCGGCGTTGAGCCGGCTCATCGCCCGGAGGTTGAGCGCCAGGGAGGCGTTCTGGTC
>NZ_JBHUWC010000295.1:0-2479 GCF_042670225.1 Isoptericola sp. NPDC057191
CCCCCCCCCCCCCCCCCGCCCCCCCACCCCCGCTCACCACACCGGGTGGGTGGGTTGATCAGCCGATGAGGTGCTTGAGCGCGAGCTGGTGCAGGCGCACCAGGCCGTAGTCGCGCTCGGCGACGGCGTCGACGTCGAGGTCCTCGTAGGAGGAGCGGTCGGCGAGGAAGGCGTCGAACGACTCGCCCTCGGCCAGGGTCGATTCGCCCAGCTCGAAGATGCCCGCGTGCTCGAAGGCCTGC
Organism: Isoptericola sp. NPDC057191; assembly: GCF_042670225.1. Lineage (NCBI taxonomy): Bacteria > Bacillati > Actinomycetota > Actinomycetes > Micrococcales > Promicromonosporaceae > Isoptericola > Isoptericola sp. NPDC057191. The sequence continues at coordinate 243 of NZ_JBHUWC010000295.1, forward strand.
TGCACCTCGGCGTCCTCGCGGTAGGCCTTCGCCTTGGCCGCGAGCATGTCGTACGTCTCCATGTTCGCCTTGGCCGACTCCCACACGCCGTCGAGGTACTCGGTGCGGCTGGGCTTGTAGTCGAAGTGGCGCGGGCCCTCGTAGCGCGGCCCGCCGTTCGGGAAGCCGTTCTCGAGCAGGTCCACCGTGAAGAAGGCGCTCAGCAGGTCGCCGTGCCCGAAGACCAGGTCCTGGTCATACTTCGGGCCGTGCTGGCCGTTGAGGTCGATGTGGAACAGCTTGCCCGCGTACAGCGCCAGCGCGAGACCGTGCGTGTAGTTGAGGCCCGCCATCTGCTCGTGGCCCGTCTCCGGGTTGAGGCCGACGATGTCGCCGTGCTCGAGCGTGCCGATGAGGGCGATCGCGTGCCCGATGCTCGGCAGGAAGATGTCGCCACGGGGCTCGTTGGGCTTGGGCTCCAGCGCGATGCGCAGGTCGTAGCCCTTCTCCTTGATGTAGGCGGCGACGGTGTCGATGCCCTCCGCGTAGCGGGCGTGCGCGGCGTGCAGGTCCTTGGAGTTGTCGTACTCCGTGCCCTCGCGGCCGCCCCACATGACGAACGTCGAGGCGCCCATCTCGGCGGCGAGGTCGACGTTGGTGAGCACCTTGCGCAGGCCGTAGCGGCGGACCGCGCGGTTGTTCGAGGTGAACGCGCCGTCCTTGAAGATCGGGTGCGTGAAGGTGTTGGTGGTGACCATCTCGCAGACGAGGCCGGTCTCCTCGGCGGCGTTCTTCACGGCGTCGATGTGCTTCTGGCGCTCGGCACCCTCGGCGCCGAAGGGGAAGGCGTCGTTGTCGTGGAAAGTGAAGCCCCAGGCGCCCAGGTCGGCGAGCTTGCGGATCGACTCCGCCGGGTCGAGGTCGGGGCGGGTGGCGGTGCCGAACGGGTCGGCAGCCGGCCAGCCCACGGTCCACAGGCCGAACGAGTACTTGATGTCGCTCACGGGGTTCTCCTCGTCGAGTCGTGTGTCGAAGGCTGCCGGGGACGGCGTCCGGTGCAGCGCCGCCGCGTCCGCGCGGCGTTTTGTTGTACGGCTGAACTATTGCGCGTCGCTGAGCTAGAGTCAACACGTGCCAGCCCCCTCGACGACGACGCCCGAGCGGGCTCCCCGCGTGCCCGACGACGGCGCCGCATCGCGTCAGCACACCCTGCGGGAGCGCAACCTGCGGCTCGTCGCCGGGGCCGTCTTCGGTGCAGGTTCACCGCCGTCGCGAGCGGACGTCGCGGCCGCCACCGGCCTCACGCGGGCCACGGTCTCGACCCTCGTGGACCGGCTCGTGGCCGGGGGGCTGGTCGCCGAGCTCCCGCCCGTCGTCGCGCAGCGCGCCGGCCGACCGGCCGTGCCGCTCGTGCCCGCCGCCCGGACCGTCGTCGGGCTCGGGCTGGAGGTGAACGTCGACTACCTCGGCGTGCGCGCGCTCGACCTCGTGGGTGACGTCGTCGCCGAGCGCGTCGTCACCGGCTCCCTGCACGACTCCGACCCGGTGGAGGTGCTGGGGCGCCTGCGCGCGCTCGCCGGCGACGTCGTGGTCGAGGTCGAGGCCGCCGGCATGCGCGTCGCCGGGGCGCGGCTCGCGCTGCCCGGCCTCGTGGACGCGCGTGCCGCGCGGCTGGAGGTCGCGCCCAACCTGGGCTGGTCGTCGGTCGAGCCCGTCCCCGCGCTGGACCTGCAAACCGGGGACGGCGCCACGCTGGACGTCGAGGTGGCGAACGAGGCCAAGCTCGCCGCGCTGGCCGAGCTCGCCGGCGAGGTGCCGCCGTCGTTCCTCTACGTCTCCGGTGACGTCGGCGTGGGCGCGGGCATCGTCGTCGACCGGCAGCTCTTCCTCGGCGAGCGCGGCTGGAACGGCGAGATCGGGCACGTCGTCGTCGACCCCGCCGGCCCGCGGTGCTCCTGCGGCGCCACCGGCTGCCTGGAGCAGTACGCCGGCAAGGAGGTGCTGCTGCGCGGCGCCGGGCTGCCCGACTCCGCCCCCGTCCACGCGATCGTCGACCTGCTGCGCGCCGGCGACGACGACGCCCTGGCCGCGGTGCAGCGCGCCGGCCGCGCCCTCGGCTCCGCGCTCGCCACGTTCGTCAACCTCGTCGACGTCTCCACGATCGTCCTCGGCGGCGCGTACGCCGAGCTGTTCGGGTGGGTCGGCCACGTCGTCGCCGGCGTCGTCGAGGAGCGGGCGCTCGCCGCGCCGTTCGCGCC
>NZ_JBHUWC010000296.1:0-2393 GCF_042670225.1 Isoptericola sp. NPDC057191
GGCTGGCGGGGACGGTCAGGCGCCGGCCTCGATCGCCGTCGGCGACGAGGCGGCGTGGCTGACCTCGATCCGGCGCGGCCTGGCCTCCTCGGACACCGGGATGGTGAGGGTGAGCACGCCGTCGGCGTAGGACGCGCTGATCCGGTCGAGCGCCAGACCGCGACCCAGGGTGAGCTGCCGTGCCACGGTGCCGGACTGGCGCTCGCGCAGCAGCCACTGCCCCTCCGCGGAGCGGGGCGTGCGCTCGGCCCTGATCGTCAGCGTGCGGTCCTCGCACGAGACGTCGATGCTGCCCGGGTCGATGCCGGGCAGGTCCGCCGCCAGGACGAAGTGGTCTCCCTCGCGGAAGAGGTCCATCGGCATGGTCGGCGCGTTGCGCGTGTTCAGCGCGAGCGAACCGAAGAGCCGGTCCATCTCCTGGAACGGGTCCCAGTAGGTAGCCATCGCACATCACCTCCTCGACGAGGCCGCGGCGCGCGGCCCTGAGCGCGATCGACGTACCGGGCCTTCCGGCACGCTGGCTACAGCACCTGTTTTAGCACTCGACCCCTGAGAGTGCCAGCGTCGGCGGATCGCTCTCGGCGAACGGTCCCTGTCGGCGGACGGTCCTGTCGGCGAACGGTCCTGGGGGCGGGCACGACCGCGCCGGAGCGGCGCGCGTCGGTGGCTCGTGCCACGCTCGTCGCATGTCCACCACGTCCGGGCGCGCCCCGGTGACCCCTCTCGTCGACCTGGGCGGCAGGTCGGCCTGGAGCGTGCTCCCGCCGCTCATCCTCGGCTTCTTCATGATCATGGTCGACACCACGATCGTGAACATCGCCATCCCCACCCTGACCGACCAGTTCTCCGCCTCCCTCATCCAGGTCGGCTGGGTGAACAGCGCCTACCTGCTGTCGTACGCCGTGCTCATGCTGCTCGCCGGCCGCCTCGGGGACCGCTACGGGCAGAAGTCGGTCTTCATCGTCGGGCTCGTCGTGTTCACGACGTTCTCGTTCCTCTGCGGGTTCTCGGGGAACATCGGCTCGGAGCCGGAGATCGGCTGGCTGATCGGGTTCCGGGTCGTCCAGGGCGTCGGCGCCGCGATGATGACCCCGCAGACGATGTCGATGATCACGCGCGTCTTCCCGCCCACCCAGCGCGGTGCGGCGATGGGGCTGTGGGGCGCGACGGCGGGTGTCGCGACGATCGCCGGCCCGCTGCTCGGCGGCATCTTCGTCGAGACGGTCGGCTGGGAGTGGATCTTCTACGTCAACATCCCGGTGGGCGTCGCGGCCCTCTGGTTCTCGGTCACGCGGCTGCCGCACCTCCCCTCGCACGGGACCTCCATGGACCCGTGGGGCGTGGTCCTGTCGGTGATCGGCCTCGCGGCGGTGGTCTTCGGCCTGCAGGAGGGCGAGAACTACGACTGGGGCCACATCTGGGGGCCGTTCTCCGTGTGGTCGGTCGTGGGGCTGGGGCTGCTGGTCCTCGTCGGCTTCGTCTGGTGGCAGCACCGGCAGGGCTCGCGGGCGCTGCTGCCGCTGCGGCTGTTCCGCTCGCGCAACTTCTCGCTCGCCAACGTCGACGGCATGGTCGTGACGTTCGCGATGATCGCCATCTTCTTCCCGCTGACGATCTTCCTGCAGTCCATCCTCGGCCTGACGCCGATCCAGGCGGCGCTCGTGATGATGCCCGGCTCGCTCGTGTCCGGCGTCGTCGCGCCGTTCGCCGGACGTCTCTCCGACCGGGTGCCCGCGAAGTGGGTGGTCGCGGCCGGGTTCGCCGCGATCGCCGGTGCGGTGATCTGGCTCGCCGGCATCCTGGACCCCGACCTGTCGCCGTACGCCCTGCTGTGGCCGATGGCGCTCTTCGGTGTCGGCACCGGCCTCACGTTCTCGCCGCTGTCCAACCTGGCCACGTCGGGCCTCGACGCCCGCACGGCGGGTGCGGGCGCCGGCGCGTTCAACACCAACCGGCAGGTGGGTGGCGTGATCGGGTCCGCCGTCGTCGTGGCCGTGCTCTCGGCCCGTCTCGCGGTCACCGTCCCGGCAGCAGCACAGGACCTGGCCGGGCAGCTGCCCGAGCAGGTGCGGCAGCCCTTCCTCGACGGGATCGCCCAGTCCAGCGGCAGCCTCGGCAGCACGGCGGCCGGGTCGGTGCAGCTGCCCGACTCCGTACCCGCAGCGGTCGCGGAGCAGGTCGGCGCCGTCGCCCAGCAGGCGTTCTTCGCGGGCTTCGCGGACGCCGCGGCCCAGACGCTGCTGCTGGTCGGCGTGGTCCTGGTGGTCGGCGTCGTGTGCGCGGCGGCGATGTCGCCCGTGCAGCACCGCGAGCGCACCGAGGCGCCTGCGCCGGCCTGATGCCCCTCCTGCTGTGAGCGGGCGTCTGGCCCTGTTTCGGGACCGAGACAGGGC
>NZ_JBHUWC010000297.1:0-2331 GCF_042670225.1 Isoptericola sp. NPDC057191
TCCTTCCGTCGGGAAGGAGGGCCATTCGCCCGCTCACAGCGTCTTCAGGGGCGTGCGCCCGTGGCGACCGGGCGGGACGGGTCGCTCGACCACTGCGACCACGAGCCGGCGTAGAGCGCGGCCGGGATGCCCGCGCAGGCGAGGGCGGCGATCTCGTGCGCCGCCGTCACGCCGGACCCGCAGTACACGCCCACCTCGTCGCCGTCGTCGCTCAGCCCGAGGTCGGCGAACCGGCCCGCGAGCTCCTCGTCGGGCAGGAACGTGCCGTCGTCCCGCAGGTTGCCCGCGGTCGGTGCGCTCACGGCGCCCGGGACGTGCCCGGCCCGCGGGTCCACGGGCTCCGTCTCGCCGCGGTACCGCTCCGGGGCGCGCGCGTCGAGGAGCGTGCCCGTCTCGGCCACCTCGGACGCGTCGTCGGCGTCGAGCACCGGCAGGTGCCCGGGACGGACGACGAGGTCGCCGGGCTCGTGCACCACGTCGCCGCTCTCCAGCGCGAGGCCCGCCCGCACCCAGGCGGGCAGGCCGCCGTCGAGGATGCGTACGTCGTCGACCCCGAAGTAGCGCAGCAGCCACCACGCGCGTGCCGCGGACAGGCCGCCCACCGTGTCGTAGACGACGACGCGCGAGCCGGCCCGCAGGCCCCACGCCCGCACGCTGCGCTGGAACGACGACGCCGAGGGCAGCGGGTGCCGGCCCTCCTCGGGCGACGCCTCGGCAGCGAGCTCGGACTCCAGGTCCACGTACACGGCGTCGGGCAGGTGCCCTGCCAGGTAGCGCTCCCGGCCGTCCGTCATCCCGAGCGCCCAGCGCACGTCGAGCAGCACGGGCGCGCCCGCCGCCGGGTCGGGCCCGGCGCCGAGCCGCAGGTCGGCCGCGAGCTCCGCCACGGGCACGAGCACCCGGGCGCGGGAGGTCCAGGCGCCGCTCATGCCGTGGCGCCCAGGTCGAGACGCATCGTGAAGGCGTCCTTGTCCTCCGGCTGGTAGTAGCGCCTGCGCAGCCCGATCCGCTCGAAGCCGAGCCGCTCGTACAGCGCCAGCGCGGGCTCGTTGTCGACGCGCACCTCGAGCAGGACCGCGCCCGCCCGCAGCTTGCGCGCGTGCTCCAGCAGCGCCTCCAGCAGCGCGCGGCCGACGCCGTGGCGCTGGTAGAGGGGGTCGACGCCGATCGTCATGACCTGCGCGACGTCGCCGTCGAACCAGAGGCCGGCGTACCCGACGACCGGCTTCGGCCCGACGCCGTACACGGCCACCGCGTCCGGCCCGGTGGGCTCGGCGACGACGTACCAGCGCCCCAGCGCGGCGAGCTCGTCGGTGAGCATCCCGTAGGTCCAGGCCCCGGCGCCGAAGAGGATCCGCTCCAGCTCCAGCACGCGGTCGAAGTCGGTGCTCCGCAGCGGGCGCAGGCGGCACGACGGCGCGTACACGTGCTGCACCGTCCGCGGCAGCCCGGCACCGGGCTGGGGCGCCGGCCGCGTCGCCGGGTCGGCGGCCGGCTGGTCCGTGGTCACGCCGGGCTCCCGGTCGCGGGCACGAGCCGGGCCGGTGCGGGTTCCTGCACGTCGGGCCGGCGCAGGTAGAGGGGCTCGGTCGGCAGCGCCTCGCCGGCGGCGCGGCGCGCGAGCGCGAGGCGCGCGAGGACCGCGGCGTCCGGCACGAGCGGCGCGTCCTCGTCGGCCGGCAGGTGCTCCGGGTACAGCGTGGCGCCCTCCCCGACGACGACCAGCCGCCCGTCGGCGGGGGCGTCCTCGAGCCGTGCGGCGACCTCGGCGGCCTTGTCCACGCCCGGCCCGGCCAGCGTCTCGACCACGGGCACGCCGTGCGGCCCCTCGTGCGCGACGACGCGGTAGTGGGCCCAGTAGACCTCCTTGCGGCGGGCGTCCGTCGCGACGAGCACCTCGTCGCCCGGCGAGAGGCCCAGGTCGGCGACCGCCTGCACGGCGACCGCGTCGATGCTCGGCACGCCGAGCACGTCGATCCCGAGGCTCAGCGCGAGGGTGCGCGCGGTGACGAGGCCCACGCGCAGGCCGGTGAACGGCGCCGGTCCGGTGCCCGCGACGACGGCGGTGAGGGCCGAGCGGTCCAGCCCGGCGTCGTCGAGCACCGCCGCGACGAGCGGGCCGAGCGACTCGGCGTGCCGGCGACGCTCGTCGGCCGAGCGCGACGCGAGCCGTGTCCCGGTCTCGTCCACGAGGGCGACGGCGACTGCTGCAGACGTGTCCAATGCGAGAACTGCCACGCCCCCAGCCTACGGTCCTGCGGGCGATCGGGGTGCGGCATCGTGCGTGCTGACCTGATCCTCGTCACGGGGGTTTGAGGATCAGGTCAGCAC
>NZ_JBHUWC010000298.1:0-2199 GCF_042670225.1 Isoptericola sp. NPDC057191
GGGCCGCCGCCGATGCGCTGAACTGGCGACCGAACTATGCCAGCCGCAAGGTCTCCGGCCAGGGCGGCCGCAGCCTCGGGCTCGTCATCGCCCGCTCCCGCGACACGTTCGGCCGCGACCCGTTCTTCATGCGGCTGCTGGCCGGCCTCACCGAGCCGCTCGCCGACATCGGCTGGTCCCTCTCGCTGACCCTCGTGCACGCGGACGAGGAGGAGCAGGTCTACCGCCAGTGGTGGGGCGAGCAGCGGGTCGACGCGTTCCTGCTGGTCGACGTCCGCAACGACGACCCGCGCCTGGCCCTCGTGGAGCAGCTCGGCGCCCCCGCGGCGCTCCTCGGCGCGCCGCTCGACGACGCTGTGCCCGCCGTCACGGTGCAGGACGACACCGCCGTCGCGACCGTCCTCGACCACCTGGCCGACCTCGGCCACCGCGGCGTCGCCCGCGTCACCGACGCCCCCGGGCTCGCCCACACCCGGGCGCGCGACCGGCGCTTCTCGCAGGCCGCCGCCGAGCGGGGCCTGGACGCGTCCTTCGCCGCGTGGGACCCGACGGCCGCCGACCCGGTCGCCGACCTGCTCGGGCGCCTCGGCCCGGTCACCGCGGTCGTCGTCGACAGCGAGTCCATCGCCGCCGAGATCGTGGCGCACGCGCCCGAGCTCGGGGTCCAGGTGCCCGCGCAGCTGTCCGTCGTGGCCTGGGAGGACTCCTGGGTCTCGACGCTCGTGCGGCCGCGCCTGACCGCCCTCGACGCCCCCGTGGAGGAGAGCGCGCGCACCGCCGTCGCCCTCCTCGAACAGCTCGTCCGCGGCGAGGCCGTCTCGTCGCGGACCGTGAGCGGCCGGCGGCTCGTCGTGCGCGAGTCGACCGCCCCCGCACCCCGGTAACCCCCAGCATCTCCGAGACACAGCGAGGAAAGCTCCCTTGACTTCGACCGTGCCGCGCTTCGGCGTCAACTACACCCCGTCCCGCGACTGGATGTTCCAGTGGATGGCCGTCGACCCCGACGTCGTGCGCGCCGACTTCGAGGCGATCGCCGGGCTCGGTGTGGACCACGTCCGCGTCTTCCCGCTCTGGCCCGTGCTGCAGCCCAACCGGACCCTCATCCGCCGCCGCGCGCTCGACGACGTCGCGCTCGTGACGGACGTCGCGGCGGAGTTCGGGCTCGACGTCGCGGTCGACGTCGTGCAGGGCCACATGTCGGGCTTCGACTTCGTGCCGGCGTGGCTCGTGAACTGGCACGACGGCAACATGTTCGCCGACCAGGGCGCGGTCGACGCCCAGGCCGCCCTCGTGGCCGCCGTCTACGACGCGGTTCGCGACCGCCCGAACTTCTTGGGCCTCACCCTCGGGAACGAGCTCAACCAGTTCCTGGAGCCCAACCCCGCCGCCATGCCCGCCACCCCGGAGCAGGTGACGCACTGGATGACGTCGCTGCTCGACGCCCCGCGCGACCGCGACCCGCGCCACGTCGTCGTGCACAGCGAGAACGACCACCTCTGGTACTGGGACGACCACTCGTTCCTGCCCGAGCACGCGTCCCGGCTGGGCGACATGACGACCGTGCACTCCTGGATCTTCAACGGCACGGCCGCGCGGTACGGGGCGCTTTCGCCGCAGTCCGTGCGGCACGCGGAGTGGATGATCGAGCTGTCGAAGGCGTTCGCGACCGACCCCGGCCGCCAGGTGTGGCTGCAGGAGGTGGGCGCCCCGTCGATGAACCTCGCCGAGGCCGAGATGCCGGAGTTCTGCACCCGCACCCTCGAGGCGGCCCTCACGACGCGTGACCTGTTCGCCGTCACCTGGTGGTGCTCGCACGACGTGACCCGCGACCTCGCGGACTACAAGGACCTCGAGTACTCGCTCGGCCTGCTCGACACCGAGAACCGCGTCAAGCCGCTCGGCCGCCGGTTCGCGGAGGTCGTCGCCGAGGCCCGCCGCGGCGCGCTGCCGCTCGCGCAGGAGCGCACCGTGGGCGTCGTCGTCGACGTCGACGCGGCGGACCTGCCCCTCTCGCGCCCCTCGCTCGGCCCGGGCGGCGCGGTCTTCGAGCTCTGGCACGACCTGCGCGAGCGTGGCGCCGCCGTGACCGTCGTGACCAGCGCGACCGCCGCCGACCCCGCGGCGCTCGCGGCGCGGGGGATCACCGAGCTCGCGCGCGTCGAGGTGCGCCAGCCCTGACCATCGCTGTGGGTACGAAAG
>NZ_JBHUWC010000299.1:0-2198 GCF_042670225.1 Isoptericola sp. NPDC057191
GGCCGCGGCGCTCGCCTTCGCCGGCGCCCCTGACCGGGCGTCCCGCCGTCGTGTGCGGCTCGTGGCCCTGGACTTCGACGGCACGCTGGCGCCGCTGGTCGACGACCCGTCGGCGTCGGCGATGACGCCTGCGGCACGGGCGGCGGTGGACCGCCTCGCCGCTCTCGCGGCGCGGGAGGCCGCCGACGGCGACGTGCTGCGCCTCGCGCTCGTCTCGGGCCGCAACCTCTCCGACCTGGCCGCACGCTCCGGGGCGCCCGCCGGCACCTACCTCGTGGGGAGCCACGGGGCGGAGACGGGGCGGGTGACGGCGCACGGCGTCGACGCGGTGCCGTTGCAGCTCACGCCGGAGCAGGCCACGACGCTGGAGCGGCTGCGGGAGGGCATGCAGGAGGCCGTGGACGGCCGCCGGGGCGCCTGGGTGCAGGACAAGCCGAGCGCCGCCGTGCTGCACACGCGGGTGTGCGGACCGGAGGACACCCGCGCCGCCACGGAGGACGCCGACGCCCTGGCCGGGCGCCTCGGTCTGCACGCCATGCACGGCAAGGACGTCGTCGAGATCGCCGTCGTCGACACGTCCAAGGGGATCGCCGTGGAGCGGCTGCGCGAGCAGCTCGAGGAGGCCGAGGAGGCCCACGACCTGCGGGCGCTCGTGCTCTACGCCGGCGACGACACCACGGACGAGGCCGCCTTCGCGGTGCTCGGCGCGGACGACCTCGGCCTCAAGGTGGGGCCGGGGCCGACCGCCGCGGGGCACCGGGTGGCGGACGCGGACGCCTTGGCGGCCCTCCTGGAGCGCCTCGCGGAGGCGCTCGACCGCTGACCGGCGGGCCTCGAGAGGCCCTGACCTGGAACGTGTCATGACTCACGTCACAGGCATGTACGATCATCGCGGCGCACCGGGAACCGGCTCACGCGGGGGACCGAGGCGCTCGACAACAGAATGTGTCACCGCCGACACGCCATTCGTGAAAGCGCAACGGCACCCACCCACAACGGATCGTCCGGCACGTACCTGCCGGTGGAGAGGGAAGCAACCATGGCTACGGTCACTTTCGACCACGCGACGCGCGTCTACCCGGGCACTGAGCGCCCGGCTGTCGACCAGCTCAACCTGCACATCGAGGACGGCGAGTTCCTCGTCCTCGTCGGCCCGTCGGGCTGCGGAAAGTCCACCTCGCTGCGCATGCTCGCCGGCCTGGAGGACGTCAACGGCGGCAGCATCCTCATCGGCGACCGCGACGTCACGGACGTCCAGCCGAAGGACCGGGACATCGCGATGGTGTTCCAGAACTACGCGCTCTACCCCCACATGTCCGTCGCGGACAACATGGGCTTCGCGCTGAAGATCGCCGGCACCCCCAAGGCCGAGATCCGCCAGCGTGTCGAGGAGGCCGCGAAGATCCTCGACCTCACCGAGTACCTGGACCGCAAGCCGAAGGCGCTCTCCGGTGGTCAGCGCCAGCGTGTCGCCATGGGCCGCGCCATCGTGCGCCAGCCGCAGGTGTTCCTCATGGACGAGCCGCTGTCGAACCTCGACGCCAAGCTCCGCGTCCAGACCCGCACGCAGATCGCGTCGCTCCAGCGCCGTCTCGGCGTCACGACCGTCTACGTCACGCACGACCAGACCGAGGCCCTCACCATGGGCGACCGCATCGCGGTCCTCTCGGGCGGTCTGCTGCAGCAGGTCGGCACCCCGCGCGAGATGTACGACACCCCGGCCAACGTCTTCGTCGCGGGCTTCATCGGCTCGCCGGCGATGAACATCGCCACGTTCAAGGTCGAGGACGGCGTCGCGACCGTCGGCGCGGCGCGCGTGCCGCTCGAGCGCTCGATCGTCGAGCAGCTCACGGACGCCGACGGCGGCAAGGTCACGATCGGCTTCCGCCCCGAGGCCCTGGACGTCGTGTCCGAGGGCACCGCGAACTCGATGCCGATCTCCGTGAACCTGGTCGAGGAGCTCGGCTCCGACGCCTTCGTCTACGGCACGCTGCTCGGCCCCGCCGCCGAGCAGGCCGAGGTCCGCTCGGGTGCCGGCGAGAACCAGGTCATCGTGCGCATCGACCCGCGGAACGTCCCCATGAAGGGCGACAAGATCCACGTGACGATCAAGCCGGGCCAGTCGCACGTCTTCTCGGCTGCGACGGGCAACCGCCTCAACTGAGTCCGTGCCACGCCCGAGGGGCGGGTCCGGCTGC
>NZ_JBHUWC010000300.1:0-2168 GCF_042670225.1 Isoptericola sp. NPDC057191
GTTGCGCACCTTCTGAGACCTCAGAACGTGCGCAACCGCCTGTTCGGCGTTTGGCCGGGCGGGGTGCGGGGCTACTCGGGCGCCGCGAGGGCGGCCTCGGCCACGAGCGTGAGGGTCGCGCCGGGATCTGTCGTGTCGTGGCGCGCGACGGCGTGGAGCAGCAGTCCTTCGTAGGCGGCGGCGAGGGCGAGGATCGCGGCGCGAGGTGCCGGCGCGCCGAGGCGCTCCGCGACGCGCTCGCCCCAGTCCAGGAGCGCCTCGCGACCCCGGGAGGCGCGCGCGCGGAGGTCGGCGTCGTGGCTCGCCTCGAGGAAGAGGACGAGGCGAGCGGTCGTGGCAGCGCGGTCGGGGCCGGTGGCCTGCGAGAAGCTCGCACGGAGCAGGTCCACCAGCTCGCCCGGTGTCCGCGGCTCGGGCGCCGCCGACAGCGCGGCGAGGTCGCGTGCGGCGAGCTCGTCGGCGACGCCGGCCAGCAGGGCGGCTCGGGTGCGGAAGTAGTTCGACGTCGACCCGCGGGGCAGCCCGGCGCGCTCGTCGACCCTCCCGTGGGTCAGGGCGCGCAGCCCCTCCGTGCCGAGCAGGTCGACGGCGGCGTCGAGCGCCCGACGCCGGGGCGGGGCGGTGATGGTCACGACGGCACCCTAACCCGAGCACTACGGATGTAGTGACATGACACTACGAACGTAGTACCGTCGGCGGTATGGACGATGCGGTGAGCGGAGGGCGGTCCGCCTCGACACCGCCCGCGGCGACGATGCCCGCGCTGGCCGGGGTCACCCACCGATGGGTCGACGTCGACGGGCTCTCGATGCACGTCGTCGAGCAGGGTTCCGGTGACCCGGTGCTGCTGCTCCACGGGTTCCCGGAGCACTGGTGGGAGTGGCGCGGGGTGATCGGCCCGCTCGCCGCCGACCACCACGTCGTGTGCCCCGACCTGCGCGGTTGCGGCTGGACCGACGCGCCGCCGGACGGCTACACGCACGACCGGCTGCTGGCTGACGTCGTCGGCCTGCTCGACGTGCTGGGCATCGACCGGGCGCACGTCGTCGCGCACGACTGGGGCGCGCTCGTCGGCTTCCACCTCGGCCTCGAGCACCCCGATCGCGCGGTGTCGCTGCTGAGCATGGGTGTGCCCCACCTGTGGCTGCGGTTCGACCCGAGGCTGCTGCTCATGCTGCGGCACACGTGGTTCCAGGTGGTGATCGCCTCACGGCTGAGCGGGCCGCCGGCCCTGTCGCGGGGACGACAGCGACTGCCGCGCCACCTGCTGCGGGAGTACGGCGACGACCGGGCCGTCATGACCGAGGCCGACGTCGAGACGTACGTCGCACCCCTGCGGCAGCCGGCGCGGGCGCGCGCAGGATCGGCGCTCTGTCGCGACTTCGTGCGGCGCGAGCTGTGGTCCGTGCTGCGCGGGGCGTACCGCGACCGCTACCTGACCACGCCGACCGCGGCGCTGCTCGGTGAGAACGACATCCTCAGCGACCCCGCCCTGCTCGGCGGGTACGAGGCGCACGCGTCCGACCTCACCGTCGAGGTGCTCCCCGGCATGTCGCACTTCCTCGTCGACGAGCGCCCCGACGTCGTCGTCGAGCGGGCGCGAGCCCTGTTCGTCCGGGCCGCGTGAGGGCTCAGACGTCGGCCGAGTGCGCGCCGGTGATGGGCGGGTCGGCCGACCAGGGGAACGTGATCCACAGGTCCGTGTCCCGCCACGAGTAGTCCGGCTGGATGATCGTGCGTGGCTTGGTGTACAGCACCGCGGACCGCGCGTCGGCGCCCTGCTTGGCCAGCAGCTCCATGACCAGCGCGAGGGTGCGGCCGGAGTCCGCCACGTCGTCCACCACGAGGACCCGGGATCCGGGCAGCTCGGAGGTGTCCATGAGCGGGGGCAGCACGCGCGGGTCCTCGAGGGTCTTGCCGATGTCGGTGTAGAACTCGACGTTCAGCGTGCCCACCCCCTTCGTGCCGAGCGCGTACGCCATCGCGCCGCCGGGCACCAGCCCGCCGCGTGCCACAGCGACGACGACGTCGGGCCGGAACCCGCTCGCGACGACTCGCTCGGCCAGCTCGCGGATCGCGACGGGGAGCAGGGTCCAGGTCAGCACCTCGCGCTCGGGCGACGGCGCGGCGTCGACGGAGGGCTCGGGGGACTGTGCGGTCATGGCACC
>NZ_JBHUWC010000301.1:0-2118 GCF_042670225.1 Isoptericola sp. NPDC057191
CTCGCGGGCCCGGGCCGTCGGTCGTGCGGCTCAGAAGCCGGAGTAGTTCGGCGCCTCGACCGTCATCTGCACGTCGTGCGGGTGGCTCTCCTTGAGCGACGCGGACGTGATGCGCACGAACCGGCCCTTGGCCTGCAGCTCCGGGATGGTGCGCGCGCCGACGTAGAACATCGACTGGTGGAGCCCGCCCACGAGCTGGTGGGCCACGGTGTGCAGCGTGCCCTTGTACGGCACCTGGCCCTCGATGCCCTCGGGCACGATCATGTCGTCGCTGGTGACCTCGGCCTGGAAGTACCGGTCCTTGGAGTAGGACTTCTTGCCCCGCGAGGACATGGCGCCCATCGAGCCCATGCCGCGGTACGCCTTGTACTGCTTGCCGTTCACGAGGATGGTGTCGCCGGGCGCCTCCTCGGTGCCCGCCAGCATCGAGCCGAGCATGACGGCCTCCGCGCCCGCGACGATCGCCTTGCCGATCTCCCCCGAGTGCCGCATGCCGCCGTCGGCGATGACCGGTACCCCGGCCGCGCGGGCGGCCTGCGACGCCTCGTACACGGCGGTGATCTGCGGGACGCCGACGCCGGTCACGACGCGGGTGGTGCAGATCGAGCCCGGGCCGACGCCGACCTTGATCGCGTCCGCGCCCGCGTCGACGAAGGACTGCGCGCCCTCGCGCGTCGCGACGTTGCCGCCGATCACCTGCACGTGGCGGGTGGCCGGGTCCGACTTCAGCCGCCGGACCATGTCGATCAGCATGCGGACGTTGCCGTGCGCGGTGTCCGCGACGAGCACGTCGGCGCCGGCCTCCACCAGCGTCGTCGCGCGCTGCCACGCGTCGCCGAAGTAGCCGATGGCCGCGCCGACGAGGAGGCGGCCCTGGCCGTCCTTCGAGGCGTTCGGGAACTGCTCGGACTTCACGAAGTCCTTGACGGTGATGAGGCCCGCGAGGCGACCCTCGTCGTCCACCAGGGGCAGGCGCTCGAGCTTGTGCTTGCGCAGCAGCAGCGTCGCGTCCTCGCGGGAGATGCCCGCCGGGCCGGTGATGAGCGGCGCGGGCGTCATGACCTCGGAGACCTTGGTCGTGCCCCACTCGGCGACGGGCGTGAAGCGCAGGTCGCGGTTCGTGACGATGCCCGTGAGGTGGCCGCCCGCGTCGACCACGGGGAAGCCGGAGATGCGGTACTCCCCCGCGCGCTTGTCGAGCTCCTCGAGGGTGGCGTCGGGGCCGATCGTCACCGGGTTGGAGATGATGCCGGTCTGCGTCCGCTTGACCAGGTCGACCTGGTACGCCTGGTCCTCGATCGAGAGGTTGCGGTGCAGGACGCCGATGCCGCCCTGACGGGCCATGGCGATCGCCATCCGCGACTCGGTGACAGTGTCCATCGCGGCGGAGACGAGCGGCACCCGCAGGGAGATCTCACGCGTGAGGCGGGAGGTGGTGTCGATGTCCGACGGGGCCAGGTCCGAGTACCCCGGCAGCAGCAGGACGTCGTCGTACGTGAGGCCGAGGAATCCGAACGGGTCGTGCGCGGGCGAGGTCGAGTCCGTCATGACAGGAGTCTACGTTCTGGGCGGCGCCCTTATTCCGGCCGTCCGTGCCCGCGGGGGCGCCCGTGGCAGACCTCACGTCACGACGGCGAGGGCCTCGTGCAGCATCGCGGTGAACGACCGCACCCGCTGCACGGTCGAGGCCAGCGGGAGCTCGCTCGCGGCGTCGTCCCGGCGGAGGCTGACGATGATCGGCAGCTCCGCGAACCCGTCGTGCACGGCGTGGACGAGGTCGAGGTCGGGGCGGCGCTGCGAGGTGGCGAGCACCAGGGCCGCGGGCCGCACCATGGTCACCAGCTCGAGCGACCGGTGGGTGCTGGCCGGGCCGGTGACGATGCGGGCCGTGGCCCCCTTGGCCGTCAGCGCGGCCGCGAGGGCGTGCGCGGACAGGGGCACCACCTCGTCCGGGGCGGCGAAGATGAGCACGATCTTGCGCATCCGGCTCGGGTGGTTCGCCGGCGGCGCGCCGCCGGCGACCATGGCGCGCTCGAACGCCTCGGTGAAGTCGCGCAGGGCCCGCAGCGCGGCCGTCGCGAGCACCACCTCCGGCACGGCGCCCGGCCCGGCGAGGAC
>NZ_JBHUWC010000302.1:0-2036 GCF_042670225.1 Isoptericola sp. NPDC057191
GGTGCGCCGGCCGCCGGTCAGGACGCGGCCGCCATGAGGAAGGCCAGCAGGGAGGCGCGGGTGCTGCCGTCGTCGATGCGGTCGTCGGGCAGGTCACGGGCCACGGTGAGCGCGGCGGCGGCATCCTCGGGGCCCGCGAGCGCGGCGTACATCAGCAGCTGGTCGCCGAACAGCACGTCCCACGACGCGGCGTCCGCGCGCGGCCCGGCGAGCGCCTCGTCCAGGTTCGACCGGATCCTGTCCGGGGAGCCGGCGAGATAGCCCGCCGCCACGGGCTGCGCGGGCAGCACCAGGATGCCGAGCATCGCGCTGGGCTCGGCGCTGAACCACGTGGCCCAGTCCCGTTTCCCGCCCCACACCAGGGACGTCACGCCGTGCCCGAAGCCCGCCACGGCCGGGTCCGTGCGGTCGAAGTCGGTCCAGTAGGCACGCGCCGAGGCCGCCTCGGCGGAGAGCAGCCACGTGGCCTGCGCCGCCAGCTCGTCGTCCCCGGCCGCCCGGGCCCACAGGGCGAGGCCGTTCCACGCGGACACCGCCTCCGACGCCGACTCCTGGTTGTTCCCGTCCGCGAACGGCGCGTAGCCCGACGCCCACGAGTGCCCGGCGTACGCGTCGAACACCCGCAGCGCGGGCATCCCGTCCACCGGCCCGCCCGCCGCGACGTCCGCGGCGAGCAGGTCCATGACGGGCGCGAGGTCGGCCGCGAGGCCCGGGTCGTCCGCGGCGGCCACTCCGGCCGCGTACAGGAAGTAGCCGTAGTGGAAGTGGTGGTCGTTGGCCTCCTCGGACCCGAAGGCCGGCGTCCTTCCCACGACGGTGCGCAGCACGGGATCGAAGACGAAGCAGCGCTCCCCCCTGTCGGCGCACCCCGACGGCTGGGCCCACGTGCGCAGCCGCTCCGCCAGGTCGGCGCGCAGGTCCGCCGCGACGGCGTCGAGCCCGAGCCTGTCGGCCAGGGAGAGCAGGTTCGCGTCCCGCGCCAACGCCTTGCCCCCGTAGTACGTGTCCGCGGGGTCCGGCAGGCGCCCGGCGGCCCGTGCGGCCGCGTCGGCGCGCACCTGGTCGGCCAGCTCGGACCGCTCGGCGCCGGTCAGGCCGGACAGGTCGAGCTCCCCCGCCGGGCTGACCGCGGGGCTGGTCCACGCGAGCGTCGACGCGGTGCACACGTCGACCGTCCCGTGCACGGTCGCGTAGGTGCCGAGACCGCAGTCCGCCCCCGAGGAGTGCTCCTGGTGCGGCATGCGCACGACGGGCGTCGGCCCGCCGTCGGCCGTGGCGTACGTGATCGCGGTGGTCACGGCGTCGCTCCCGCCCTCATCGTCGGTGCCGGCGCCGGTGCCGAACGCGAGAGAAGTGCCGCTGACGGGGTCCGCGGCCGCGGCGGCGAGGGTCTCGACGTCCGCCGCCGACGCGTCGTCGGGCACGGGGAACCAGGCCGCCGACTCGCCGCGGGCGAGGGTGAGGACGCGGCCGTCGCCGGAGAGCCCTGCGCCCGGGTCGCCGGTCCCGCCGGGGCCGACGAGGACGTGCTCACGACCCTGCACCTCGGTGGCGGCGAGGCCGTCGTGCACCTCGAAGGCGGCCGTCATCGCGACGTCCTGGTCGGCCGCCGCGGTGTAGCGCACCACCGGTGAGCCCTCGACGATCCGCAGGTGCCCGAGGGCGGCGCCCGCGTCGTCGCGCAGCTCGACCGTCACCGAGGCGACGTCGTACGCCGACACCACGGACGAGGCGGCCCCGACCTGCACGCCTACCTGCGGCGTGTACGGGCCGACGATCGACGTCGCGGTCACCTCGACCTCCGGCAGCCCGTAGGCGAACCCGCCGGCGGTCAGCGCGACCGCGAGCGGCACGGGGAACACCGGCTGGGGCGCGTCACCCAGGGCGAGGCTGGAGAACCAGCGGTTCGTGGGGGGCGCGAGCCCGTCCGCGAGCCGCATGACCGGCGTCGCCGCGACCTGCTCCTGCGGGAGCGTCGACACATCGACGTCGGGAGCGACGAGGTGGCGCGGCGCCTCCGGCACGGACGGTGGCGC
>NZ_JBHUWC010000303.1:0-1985 GCF_042670225.1 Isoptericola sp. NPDC057191
ACCACCACCAGCACCACCACCCCCCTCACCATCACCGAAGCCCGCACCCACCTCGTCTGCCAAGACCTCCACGGCAACCGCACCTGCTGACCCACGCACGACGTCCGCCGTCGGCGAACCCAGAAATTGAGTCGGGTGGGCTCAAGTTGAAACGGGTCAGCAGCACTCACCCGGAGGAGGACCCATGACCACCACCCTGACCCGCACCCCGTTCGCCGACGCGTGGCTCCGCGACCTGTGGACGCCGCGCCTCGCCACCGAGACGCCCGTCCCCGCGGCCGACGTGTACCGCGACGGCGAGGACCTCGTCGCCCGCCTCGACCTGCCGGGCATCGACCCGGCCGAGGACGTCACCGTCGAGGTCGAGGGCCGCAAGCTCGTCGTGCGCGGCGAGCGCAAGGACCAGCGCTCGGAGGAGTCCGAGGGCCGTCGCATCTCGGAAGTCCGGTTCGGCGCGTTCCGCCGTGTCGTCACCCTGCCGAAGGCGGTGGACGGCGACTCCGTCCGCGCGGCCTACGACGCGGGCGTCCTGACGGTCACCGTCGCGGGCGTCTTCGCCGGCACGACCCCGCAGCGCATCGAGGTCACCACCGCCTGATCCGTCAGGCCGGTCGGTCCGACGGCGCCCGGTCGCACCCGCGACCGGGCGCCGTCGTCACGTCTCCGGCCGGCGTCTCGTCGTCACGGTGAGCAACGAAGACCGACCGACGAGGAGTCGACATGTCGCACAGGACCGAGATCGTGGTGGTGGGTGGCGGGTACGCCGGCGTGACGGCGGCGAACCGCCTGACGAGGCGCGACGACGTGACGGTGACGCTCGTGAACCCGCGCCCGACGTTCGTCGAGCGGATCCGCCTCCACCAACGGGTGGCCGGCACGCACACCGCGGTCGTGGACTACCGCACCGTGCTGGCCGACCGGGTGCGGCTCGAGGTCGCGACCGTGGAGCGCGTGGACGCCCCCTCGCGACGACTGCTGCTCGCCGGCGGCGGGACGCTCTCCTACGACTACCTGGTCTACGCGGTCGGGAGCACCAGTGCGGCGCCGACCGTCCCGGGAGCCGCGGAGCACGCGTTCGCGCTCGCGAGCCTCGAGGAGGCAGACCGGCTCGCGCCGGCCCTGGCCGCCGCCGGGCCGGTCGCGCGCGTGACCGTGGTCGGCGCCGGGCCGAGCGGCATCGAGACGGCGTCGGAGCTCGCGGAGCAGGGGCGTGCGGTGACGCTGGTCGCGGGGGACGTGCTCGGCCCGTACCTGCACCCGAAGGGCCGGCGGGCGGTCGCGGCGCAGCTGGCACGGCTCGGCGTCGCGGTCGTCCAGGGGCCGGGCGCCGTCGTCACCGCGGTGACGCGGGACGCGGTGCAGCTCGCGGACGGCCGCGACCTGCCCAGCGACGTGACGATCTGGACGGCCGGTTTCGCCGTGCCCGACCTGGCCGCCCGGAGCGGCCTGAGCACCGACGGGGCAGGGCGTCTGCGCACGGACGAGACCCTGACGAGCGTGGACGACGACCGCATCGTGGCCGCCGGCGACGCCGCAGCGCCGTCGGACCTGCCGTTCCGGATGAGCTGCCAGGCCGCGGGCCAGCTCGGGGGCGCGGCGGCGGACACCGTGCTCTCCCGGCTCGCGGGCACGGAGCCCGCGCCCGTCGCGGTCGGCTTCCTCGGCCAGTGCCTGAGCCTGGGCCGGGGCGCGGGCCTGTTCCAGTTCGCCGGGCGGGGCGACGTCCCGGTCCCGGTGTTCCTCGGCGGGCGGCTCGGTGCCCGCGCCGGTGCGTGGCTCAAGGAGCTCGTCTGCAGGAGCACCGTCCAGGGGCTGACCTGGGAGGCGCGACGGCCCGGCATCATGCGCTACCCCGCGTTCGTCGGCGACCCGCGCCGCCGGGAGGCGGTGCGGGCACGCCGCGCGGCCGCCGCTCAGGACGCGACGGACGTCGTCACCGTGGCATAGCCAGCGGCACGACGACGTGCAGGGCCGCACCGGGAACC
>NZ_JBHUWC010000304.1:0-1951 GCF_042670225.1 Isoptericola sp. NPDC057191
GGTACGGAGCCGGCCGTCAGGCGGCGGGCTCGTCGTCGTCCGGCAGGTCCGGCACGACCGACAGCGACCCCGTGACGGCGACGACGCCGGCGCTGCCGCCCGTCTCCGCAGAGGTGAGCGCGCGCGACGCGATCACGCTGCTCGCGAAGTTCGCGTGGCACTCGGTGCAGTACCACTCCGGCGTCGGCACGGGCACCTCGAAGCCGCCGTAGACGACGTCGGGCTCGGCGTTCATCACGTCGTCCTGGAACGTCATGCCCCACACGATGCGCTTGGTCTTGCCACGCGCTCCGCAGCCGGGGCACTGCGGGCGCATGCGCGCCCGCTGCGACGAGACGGAGTGCGCGTGCATGAGGTCGTGGCACTGCTCGCACAGCAGGTGCACGTCGCGCACGAGCTGCTCGAGGGTGCGACCACCGGCCGTGGTCGTGCCGAGCCGGACGGCACCGTCGTCGTGCGCCTGCATGCGGTGCACGTCGACGAACCGCTCGCAGGTGGCGCAGCGCTCCTCGCGCCGCATCGACCAGCCGGTGACGGCACGGTGGCCGAGGATGCGCAGGGCGTGCACGTCCGGCGCGGTCGCGCCGGCGCCGCAGTCGCCCGGGTCGAGGGTGTGCACCGGGCCGCCGCGGAACTGCTCGGCGACCCCGTCGAGCACGAGCCGCGCGTGCTCAGGCGGCAGCCAGCCGGAGGACCCGGTGTAGGTGTCCGCCCCGTCGAACAGGTCGGCCCAGACGATCGGGCGGTCGGGACCGAAGAGGTCGTCGCTCACCCAGCTCTCGCCGTGGGTGGCTCCCATGAGCTCCACGGCCGCGACGACGCCCGCGTCCCCGAGGACCGTCACGACCACGTCGCCCCGCTGCGGCCCGTCGGGCCCGCCCGGCAGCCGGTGCTCCGGCGAGCGGGTCGCGATCGCGACGGACTCCGTGAGCCAGTCGGTCGACCAGTGGAGGTAGACGGACGGCACGAGCCACGCGGGCAGCGCGGACAGGGAAGGGAGGGTCTCTCGGGTCACCCGCAGAACATATCGGGCGCGGACCCTCCGACACCACGGGCGGGGTCGTTCCCGTCGCGACGTCGGCGCGCTAGGTTCCGGACCAGGCACGACGGCGTCGCCGCTCCGCACCGTGCACGAACATCAGGCACCGCCGCCGCTCGCCGTCGAGCTGCTGCTGCGAGGAGGCACGGGATGAACGTGGGACTCTGGGTCGCCGCCGGGCTGCTGGCCCTGCTCTACCTGGCCGTAGGTGTCGGGAAGCTCACCCGCAGCCGCGACCGGCTGCGGTCGGCCATGGGCTGGGTCGAGGACTTCCCCGGCGTCGTCGTCCGGTTCATCGGCCTCATGGAGATCGCCGGCGCGCTCGGTCTCGTCCTGCCGCAGGCCACCGGCGTCCTGCACTGGCTGACCCCGGTCGCGGCGACGTGCCTCGCGGTGCTGCAGGCGCTGGCGATCGGGGTGCACGTGCGCCGCCGGGAGCTCGGGCAGCTGTGGATCAACGTGCTCCTGCTGCTCGCCGCAGCGTTCGTCGCCGTCGGCCGCTTCGCCGGCTGGTGACGACACCGGCCCGCGCTCTCACGTCAGGGCCCCGCCAGCGCGACCGACTCCGCGTCGGTGAGCAGCCGCGAGCGGATGAGGAAGCGCACCCCCTCGGGCGCCTCCACGCTGAACCCGGAGCCCCGCCCCGGCACCACGTCGATCGTCAGGTGCGTGTGCCGCCAGTACTCGAACTGCGCGCGGCTCATCCACACGGGCACGGTGAACGCCTCCCCCGTCGCCCCGGCCTCGCCGACCGGGCCGTCGGTCACGACCAGGTCTCCCAGGTGCACGTCGGCGTCCCCGAGCAGGAAGTCGCCGTCCGGGTAGCACATCGGGCTGGACCCGTCGCAGCAGCCGCCGGACTGGTGGAACATCAGCTCGCCGTGCTGACGCCGCAGCCGGGCGAGGAGCCCG
>NZ_JBHUWC010000305.1:0-1929 GCF_042670225.1 Isoptericola sp. NPDC057191
CTTTTCGTACCCACAGGGTCGGCCGACCCGCGGCTGGAGGTCAGGAGCTGTCGCCGGACTCGCGCTGGCGGCGGCGCTTCTCCTGCTCGAGGCGCCACAGGAACTCCGGGTCGTCGTCCGGCGCCACGGGGCCCGAGGGGCGGCGCGGACCGGCGGGGCCAGGGCGGCCCGGTCGCGAGGACGGGCCGCGGCCGCCGGACGCCCGGCGGCTCGCCTGCTTGACGATGATCCACGCGACGGCCCCGAAGATGGGCAGCAGCACGATGATCACCGCCCACAGCCACCGGGGGAGGCCGCCGCGTTCCTCCTCCTCGGACCCGGCGAGGTCGAGCAGGGCGTAGAGGGCGAGCCCTACCACGAGGAGCGGCAGGATCACACGCGCGAACATGCCCCCAGCCTAGTTCCGCGTCAAGGGGCTCAGGAATCGCGCCTACCCTGGACGGGTGCCTCTCGTCATGTACACCGTCTGGCGGATCCTGCTGTTCGTCGCCGCCCTCGGCGGCGGCTACCTGCTCGGTCTGCGCAGCTGGCTCCTCGTCCTCGTCGCCGCCGTCGTGGCCTTCGCCGTGTCGTACCTGGCGCTCGGCGGCCCGCGCGACTCGGCCGCTCGCTGGCTGGCCGAGAAGGAGCAGCGCCGCAAGGACGGCTCCGCGAAGCACGACGTGGACACCGACTACGAGGACGCCGTCATGGACCGGGAGTCGGCCGAGGGGACGGGCACCGCTGCCGACGGCAGCGGCGCGGACGGCCGTGGTGCGGACGGCTCAGAGCGCCAGGCCTAGCCCCAGCAGCACGCCGTACGCCAGCTCGAACATGCCCGTGCCGGCGAGCACGCGGATCAGCGCCGGGCCGCGCGCCCCGGCCATGACCGGGACCACGAGCAGCGCCGCAGGCAGCAGCAGCACCGTGACGAGCATCGCCCACGGCGACCATGCCGCGCAGACCATCCCGAGCACCACCGGCAGCACGACGCACGCGGCGTACCAGCGGCGCGCCCGGTGGTCGCCCAGCCGCACCGCGAGGGTGCGCTTGCCCGCGACGGCGTCGGTCGGGATGTCGCGCACGTTGTTCACCATGAGCAGCCCGCAGGCGATCATCCCGACGCCGACGGCGCCGAGCACCGCCGGCCAGGTGAGCGTGTCGGCCTGCGTGTACGTGGTGCCGAGCGTGGCCACGAGCCCGAAGAACACGAAGACGCCCACCTCGCCCAGCCCCGCGTACCCGTACGGGTGCTTGCCGCCGGTGTAGTACCACGCGGCGAGCACGCACAGCACGCCCACGGCGAGCAGCCACCAGTGCCCGGTGACCGCGCACAGCGCGAGCCCCAGCACGCCGGCGACGCCGAACGACGCGAACGCGGCGCCCTTGACCCGGCCGGGCGGAACGGTGCCGGACGCGGTGAGGCGCAGCGGCCCCACCCGGTCCAGGTCCGTGCCGCGCACGCCGTCCGAGTAGTCGTTGGCGTAGTTGACGCCGACCTGCAGGGCGAGCGCGACGCCGAGGGCGAGCACGGCGGGCAGCCAGGCGAACGCATCGATGTCGGCCGCCGCGCCTGACCCGATCAGCACGGGTGCGGCTGCCGCCGGCAGCGTGCGGGGGCGTGCGCCGGCGATCCACTCGCTCGAGGTGGCCATCGTTCTCCGTCCGTCGGTGCGGCGCCAGGGCGTCGCGGTTCGCGAGCGGGTCAGGCGTGCGCCTCGTGCTCGCGGACGAGGGCGACGACGCCGCTGCGGTCCACCTTGCCGGGACCGCGCAGCGGGAGCGCGGCCGCGCGGTACACGCGGCGGGGCGCGGACGGCGCCCCCAGCCTAGTCGTCACGGCGGCCCGCACCCGCGCCAGCTCGGCGGGCGTGGCAGGGCGCAGCCGGCCCACCGCCCCGGCATCGTCCGTGCTGACTTGATCCTCATGGAGCCGGTTTGAGGACGAAG
>NZ_JBHUWC010000306.1:0-1901 GCF_042670225.1 Isoptericola sp. NPDC057191
CCGCCCCCGGCGGGGGCCGCCGGGCGCGCCCCCCCGCCGGGGCAACCCGCCGGGCGGGGGGGCCGCCCCCCCCGGGGGGCCCGGCCCTCTCGTTCTGTCGTGCGTGCGTCCTTGTCGTGCGTGCGGTCGTGCCGCAGGCGGCCGTCAGCTCAGGCCCGGCGCGGTCAGCGCCAGCACCCCGATCACGACGGCAGCCACCCAGCACAGGACGACGTCGAAGCCACGGCTGCGGACGACGAGCCCGACCGGGCCGGTCGCGGAGGTCGCGCGCCAGGTGCCCGCGACCGCCAGCGTGAGCGCCACGACGCCGGTCCCCAGACGTGCCCCGACGAGCACGCCCAGCACGACGGCGAGGACGATGCCGCTCAGCACCGTGACGATGGCCCGCTCGGGGCCGGGCACCGCGCGCAGAGTCTCGTCGTGCTCGGCGTCGACGGCGTGCCACTTGGGCGCGGGCCTGCGCCCTCCGGGAGGGTCGGGCAGCGCACGGGGTTCCACGGCAGTCGAGCCTACCGGTCGTCGGGCACGAGCCCGCCCTCGGGTCAGGGTTACGGTGAGCAGCGTGCCCGAGCCCACGACCACCGTCCCCTCCCCCGCTCTCCCGCCGCCCCGGTCGGTCGTCGTGGTCGGCGCCGGCCTCGCGGGCGCGCAGACGGTCGCGGCGCTGCGCACGCACGGCTTCGACGGCCGCATCACGCTGCTCGGCGCGGAGGGCGTGCCCCCCTACGACCGCCCGCCCCTGTCCAAGGAGCTGCTGACCCGGCCGGAGCCGGTGTGGCTCAGCGACGACCTCGGCGTCGACGTCGAGGCGCTCGCCGACGACGTGCGGCTGGCCGAGCCGGCCCAGGGGCTGGCCCTGCGGCCGGACGGCGCGGTCGTCACGACGGCGCGCGGGA
Organism: Isoptericola sp. NPDC057191; assembly: GCF_042670225.1. Classification (NCBI taxonomy): domain Bacteria; kingdom Bacillati; phylum Actinomycetota; class Actinomycetes; order Micrococcales; family Promicromonosporaceae; genus Isoptericola; species Isoptericola sp. NPDC057191. The sequence continues at coordinate 897 of NZ_JBHUWC010000306.1, forward strand.
CGGTCGAGGCGGACGCCGTCGTGCTCGCGGTGGGGTCCGTCCCCGTGGTGCCGCCGGGCTTCGCGTCGTCCGACCTGCTGCACACGGCCGCGGACGCCGCGCGCCTGCGCGGAGCGCTGCGCCCCGGGCTGCGCCTCGTGATCGTCGGCGCCGGCTGGATCGGTGCCGAGCTCGCGGGGGTCGCGGCGGGTGCGGGTGCGGAGGTCACCGTGCTCGAGGCCGCCGACGCACCCCTGTCGCGCCAGCTCGGACCTGAGGTGGGCGGCCACCTCGTCCGGTGGTACGCCGAGGCCGGGGTCCGGCTGCGGACCGGCGCCGCCGTGGCCGCCGTCGACGGCTCCGGCGTGCGGCTGTCCGGCGGCGAGCACGTCCCCGCGGACCTCGTGCTCACGGCCGTCGGGGCGCGCCCGGCCTCGGACTGGCTGTCCGGAACCTTGCCCCTGGACCCGCGGGGCGCCCTCGTGGTGGACGCCGACGGGCGCGTCCCCGGCCACCCGCGAGCGTGGGCGGTGGGCGACGTCGCCACCCGCGCGCACGCCGTCTTCGGCACCGTCCCCGGCGGCCACTGGTCCGCGGCGCTGCACGACCCGGACGCCACCGTGCGCGCGATGCTCGGCGTCGGCGGCGGCGCGGCGCACGCGCCGTACGTGTTCTCCCAGCAGCTGGGGCACGACCTGGCCCTGCTCGGACTGCCTGCCGCGGACTCGCCCGTGGTGCTGCGGGACGCCCCCGGCGACGGCCCCTGGGCGGCGCTGTACCTCGACCCGCAGGAGACGGCGGGCGGGTCGGCCGGAACCGTGGCGACCGTGCGCGCCGTCCTCCTCGTCGACTCCCCCCGCGACGTGGGCGGCGTGCGCCGGCTCATGGCCCGCGGCGAGCCGTTGCGCCTCGACCTGGCGCGTGCCACCGACCCCGCCGTCCGCCTGAAGGACGCCGTCGCCGCCCCCGCCTGACGCAACGAGCGTGCTGACTTGATCCTCAAGAACGCTGTTTGAGGATCAAGTC
>NZ_JBHUWC010000307.1:0-1897 GCF_042670225.1 Isoptericola sp. NPDC057191
GCCCCGCCGACGCGGTCGTCGACGAGCTGCGGGCGCACGTCCGTCGCCAGCGCCTCGCCTCCGAGGCCGGCGACGTGGACGCGTTCGCCGAGGCCGACTCCGCGTTCCACGGCGTCCTCGTGCGCGCGTCGCGCAACCAGACCGCGGTGCAGTTCATGGGACTGCTCCGGGACCGGCAGCTGCGGCTCATGTACCAGCACCTGCACGTCGGCCCGGACGAGGTCGCGGCGGCGCTCGCCGAGCACGAGGCGATGCTGGCCGCCGTCGAGCAGGGCGACGCCGACGCCTACTGCGACCTCCTGCACGACCACGTCCGCCGGCACCGGGGCATCCTGTGAGGCGCAGCTGGCTGGGCGCGTTCAGCGCGCTGTTCGTGTGCTCGTGGGCGGGCAACCAGTTCACCCCCGTGCTGCTCATGTACGAGCAGGTGCAGGGCTACGGCGACGCCACCGTGAACGCCTTCCTCGGCGTGTACGTGCTCGGCCTGGCGCCCGCGCTGCTGGTGGCCGGGACGCTGTCCGACCGGTACGGCCGCCGCCCCGTGATGCTGGTCGCGACGGTGTGCGCGATGGCGGCCAGCGCCGTGCTGGCGCTCGGCTTCCTCGGGCCGCTCCCGATCTACGTCGGGCGGCTGCTCGCGGGCCTCACCGTCGGGACCGCGACGTCCGTCGGGACGAGCTGGCTCAAGGAGCTGTCGCAGGTCCCGTTCGACCGGGCCGCGGACGCCGGGTCGGGCGCGCGCCGGGCGTCCCTCGCGTTCACGCTCGGGTCCGGCGTCGGCGCGCTCGTCGCCGGCTGCCTCGCGCAGTGGGGCCCGTGGCCGGAGGTGCTGCCGTTCGTCGTGCACCTCGTCGTGACGGCACCGTTCCTGCTGGTCGTGCTGCGGACGCCCGAGACCAGCACGCTCGGCGGCGGGTCCGGTCCGTGGTGGCGCGGGCTGGGCGTGCCCGCGGCGGGGCACCGCCGGTTCACCCGCGTGGTCGCGGTCGTCGCCCCGTGGATCTTCGTCGTCGCCGCCCTCGCCTACGGCTACGCCCCCGTGCTGCTGCGCGACCAGACGCAAGGGCTCGGGGTCGCGTACGCGACGCTCGTGACCGTGGTGGCGCTCGGGGTCGCCGCCGTGGTGCAACCGCTCGCCAAACGGCTCGACGCCGTCGACAGCGCACGCGGGCTCGCCGTCGCCGTCGCGCTCCTCACCGCCGCGGTCGCGTGCGTGGGGCTGACCGTGACGACCGGCGGCCCGTGGTGGGGCGTGGGCGCCGCCGTCGTCGCGGGCGCGGGCATGGGGATCGGCCTGTCGTCCGCGCTGCTCGAGGTGCAGCGCATCGCCGGGCCGCGCCACCTCGCAGGCCTCACCGGCGTGTTCTACGCCGTCGCGTACGCCGGGTTCCTCACGCCGGCGGTGATGGCGGCCGTCACGCCCCCGTTCACGACGGCGCAGCTGTTCGCCGTCCTCGTCGTGCTCGGGATCGTCTCGACGGGCGTCGTCGTGGCGCGCTCCCGCACGCACCTCCCCGGCGCCTGACCCCGCCTCCGCCCTCCTGCGCGCAGACCGCGCGCCGACCGCGCGCTGACCGCGCGCTGACCGGCATGGACCCGGGTCGACGGTTTCCGCCATAGTGGGTGCCGCTCGACGACGGAGGAGTGTCATGGCTGTGCGTTTCAACCCGCCCCCGGGGTGGCAGGTGCCCCCGGGTTTCCGGCCGGACGCCGGGTGGGTCCCCGACCCCGCGTGGCCCCCCGCCCCGCCCGGATGGGACTACTGGGTGGACGACGCCCCGGCACGCCCGTCCCGGCCAGAGACGCCGGCCGAGGCGACCAGCGTGCTGGCCCCCGTCCCGGCCGCCGCCGCCACGGCGCCGTACGCGCCGGTCGCGACGTACGCGCCCGTCGCGAC
>NZ_JBHUWC010000308.1:0-1783 GCF_042670225.1 Isoptericola sp. NPDC057191
CGTCCGGCCCTTCGCGCGCGGCGCAGGAACCCGTGGGAGACGGGATCCTGGCGCTGACGACTCAGCGCTCGTCGCCCCAGGCGTTGTATCGGTTGTCGTACTCGTCGTCACCGGGGGAGTAACGGTCCTCCGTGACGACATCCGTTCGACTGCCCTCGCTACTCTTGAGCTCCTGCTCAAGCGCGTGGTAGTTCGTCTCGGGGCTGTAGTACTTCAGCTCGCGAGCGACCTTAGTCTGCTTTGCCTTCTGACGGCCGCGGCCCATGGCTGAGACCCCCTCAACGTAGGAGCGGGGCTTGCGCCGTCCATGACGGCGGCCCCGTGCGTAAGTAGTCTGTTCAGACCCCAACGGTACATGCTCGCGTGCCATTCCCTCCACTCCGCGCCACGCGCCGCGCGTATCGGAGGACGTGGGAGGGGTGATCGCGCTCCGGAAGGTGTCTCAGGTCACGAGACCGATCGGTGCACGGTCCGGTCGGTCGCGGGCGCGTGACAGCCAGATCGGGACGCACGGTGCGTCTCGGGGCAGTCTGTACGATCCGGACGATTTCATCCGGCTCCCAAGTCGCCTCAATCCCGCTTTCTGCACACAATGGATGAGCGAGACCGTGTCCGCACACCGGGCGCCGCCCGGGCCGGTCGCGCACCAGGAGGTGCAGGGGATGTCGCTCCACGGAGACTCCGAGGTTCTACTGACGCCTGCAGAGGTGGCCAGCCTCTTCCGCGTCGACCCCAAGACCGTGACCCGCTGGGCCAAGGCGGGGAAGCTCTCGTCGATCCGTACCCTCGGTGGGCACCGTCGCTACAAGGAGTCGGAGGTGCGCGCGCTGCTCGGCGCCGCCTCCGAGGAGGCGACGCCGGACAAGTAGCTGGTCTGCGGGGGGCTGCTCAGCGGCGCCGGGCGCGGACGACGACGATCACGACCAGCGCCAGGCCCGCGGCGGCCGCCCCGAGCATCACCTGGGCGTTGCGCCGCCGACCGGGCTGGCCGTCGGGAAGGCCGCCGCCCGTGACGAAGGCGCCGGCGTCGCTCGCCGCCTGCTTGGTCGCCGACGCGAGCTGGTTCGCCTGGTACTTGGGCGAGAGCCGGATGGCGAGCTGGTCCAGGGTCGTGGACAGCTCGGCGCGGGTGCGCTTCACCTCGTCCTCGAGCTCCCGCGAGGTGGGCGCCGGGTTCTTGTTCTCGGGCGTCGTGGACTCGCTCACCGACGCACCCCCTTCTTCACCGTCTCCACGTCTTCCTTGACCCGGTCGATCGTCTCCGGCCGGCGGGCCGCCTTCTTGAGCTGGCCGACGGCGATCGCGACGGCGATCCCCGCGACGATCAGCATCGCGACGCCGACGACGAGGGCCGAGAGCCACAGCGGCCAGGCGGTGGCCAGGCCGGTGATGCCGGCCCAGATCAGCACGCCTACCGCGTACAGCACGATGACGAGGGCGGCGGCGATCAGGCCGAGCCCGATGCCGGACCGCTTCGCCTTCTCTGCCATCTCGGCCTTGGCGAGCGCGACCTCGGCGCGCACGAGGCGCGTGGCCTGTTCCGACAGCTGCTCCACGAGCCGCCCCATGGAGGGCGGCTGCTCGGCGGGCGGCGTGCGTCCGTCGTCCCAGTCCGACATCGGCTGCTCCGATCCTGCGTGTGGGTGATCGTCCGTGCGGTCCCACTCAACCCGTCTCTGCTGGTCCAGGCAATTCGACGCGGGCGGCGAGGGGGTGATCGTGCGAGATTCGGGCGTTGTGGCCGGAAACGACGAAACCCCCGTGCCGTTGGCACGGGGGTTTC
>NZ_JBHUWC010000309.1:0-1701 GCF_042670225.1 Isoptericola sp. NPDC057191
CCCACAACGTCAGGAGCGGCGCCAGGTGGCGGCGACGGCGAGGAACGCGTCGTTCGCCTCCACCTCGCCGATGCTCACGCGCAGGCCGTCGCCCGCGAACGGGCGCACGAGCACGCCCGCGGCGGTCGCCTCCGCGGCGCGGGCCAGGGTGTCGTCCCCGAGCGGGAACCAGACGAAGTTGGCCTGCGTCTCGGGCAGGTCCCAGCCCTGCTCGCGCAGCGCGGCGGTGACGCGGTCCCGCTCGGCGACCAGTGCGTCGACCCGTCGGCGGAGCTCGTCCTGTGCCACGTCCTCGAGGGACGCGAGCGCCGCACGCTGGGCCACGTGGTTGACGCCGAACGGGGTGGACACGGACCGGATCCCCGAAGCGAGGCGCGGCTCGGCGACGGCGTACCCGACGCGGAGGCCGGCCAGCCCGTACGCCTTCGACAGGGTGCGCAGCAGGACGACGTTCGGGTGCCGGCGCAGCAGGTCGACGCCGTCGGGTGCCTGGGGGTCGCGCACGAACTCCAGGTACGCCTCGTCGACGACCACCAGCACGTCGCGCGGGACGGCGGCGAGAAGGGTCTCGAGCTCGTCGGCGTGCACCGCGGGGCCGGTGGGGTTGTTGGGGGTGCAGACCATCACGACGCGCGTGCGGGGCGTGACGGCGGCCGCCATCGCGGGCAGGTCGAGCCGGCCGTCGGCGGACACCGGCACGGTGACCGCGGTGCCGCCCGCGACCGCGACGACGATCGGGTACGCCTCGAACGAGCGCCACGGGAAGACGACCTCGTCGCCGTGCTCCACGACGGCCTGCAGCACGTGCGCGAGGACGGCGACCGAGCCGTTGCCCACCACGACCTGGTCGGCCGCGACGCCGGCGTGGGCCGCGAGCGCCTCGACCAGCTCGGTCGCGTACATGTCGGGGTACCGGTTGGTCTCCTCCGCGGCTCGGGTGATCGCCTCGAGGACGGAGGGCAGCGGCGGGTAGGGGTTCTCGTTCGACGAGAGCTTCCACAGCTTCGCGCCCTCTGCCGGCCGGGCACCCGGCACGTACGGGGGCAGCGCGGCGACGGCGGCACGCAGGGGGACGGTCGACGAGTCAGCGGGGGTGGTCACAGCCGTCAAGGATGCCACCCGCACGAGCACCGTGGACCGCCGCCTGCCCCGGGCGCGCACGTCGTGTGTCCGTTTCTTTCCCACCCTGCGGGTGGCTGACGTGCCACGATGGCCGCATGAACTTCATCGTCCGCACCCTTGTCACAGCCGTGGCGCTGTGGCTGAGCGACCTGATCTTCACCAACCTCGAGATCAAGCCCGAGTACGACGGCGACAACCTGCTGACCTACCTCCTGGCGATCCTCGGCGTGGCGCTGGTGTTCACCATCATCAGCAGCTTCGTGAAGCCGATCGTCAGCATCATCTCGATCCCTCTCCTCATCCTGACGTTGGGCCTCTTCTACCTGGTCATCAACGCGTTCGTGCTCTGGCTGACCACGTGGATCACCGACCAGGGCTGGTTCGGCGACTGGGGCGTCGACGTGAGCGGCGGCTTCTGGTGGTTCATCTGGATCGCACTCATCCTCGCCGTGCTGCAGGCCGTCATCGGGGCCTTCGCACCGAAGCGCGGCTGAGCGAGAGCGCCCGCGCCGCTCGCGTGGAGCTCAGTGCAGCGTCGCCCCCGCCGGGACTCCCGGCGGGGGCGACGTGGTCGTCGGA
>NZ_JBHUWC010000310.1:0-1646 GCF_042670225.1 Isoptericola sp. NPDC057191
GCGCACTCTCCGGGCCGCGCCGCGGGGCGCACAGGGCGCCGGGCGCGGCCTCGTGGGTGACGACGCCGCCTGGGCCGAGCACGACCACCCGGTCCAGGTGCTCGAGCCACGGGCCGACGTGATGGTCGACCACCACCAGGGACGTGTCGGACCCTGCGAGGGCGTCGAGGACCGCCGACCGCAGCTCCGCCGCGGCGTCGGGGTCCAGCATCGCCGTCGGCTCGTCGAGGAGCAGCAGGTCCGGGGCGCAGGCCAGCGCCCCGGCGAGGGCGAGCCGCTGCAGCTCCCCGCCCGACAGCGCCGCGGTCGGTCGGTCCAGGGGGTGTCGCAGGCCGACGCGGTCCAACGACCTGCGGACCCGCCGCCGGATCTCGTCCCGGGGCAGCCCGGCGCTCTCCGGCCCGAACGCGACGTCGCGACCGACCCGCTCCGCCACGACGGCGGCGCCCGGGTCCTGCAGCACGAGGCCGACGACGCCGTCCACGTGCGACGAGCCCGACAGGTCTCCGGGCAGCGGGTCGCCCAGCGCGCCCGCCAGGGCGTGCAGCACGGTCGACTTGCCGGCTCCGCTGGGTCCGACCAGACCGACCCGCTCCCCGACCCCGATCGTCAGGTCGAGCCGGTCGAGCACCGGCCTCGGTCTCCCCGTGGGCCGCCAGGTCAGCCCCTCCAGCCGCGCGCGCGGCCGTCCGTCCGGGCGCACCACGCGTCAGGACCGCGCGGCGCGGCCGGGGAGCGCGGCGGCGTCGGCGAGGTCTCGGCCCGGGCCGAAGGCGTCGAGGACGCCCGCCCTGGCGAGGCCGCGCACGAGGGCCGCTCCGCCGACGCCCGCGAGCAGCGCGCCCGAGAGGGCGAAGCATGCGAGGTAGGCGAGGCGGAAGCCCCACTGCCACTCGGGGTAGTAGACGAACCATTCGTAGACGGCGCCGCACGCGCCTGCGGCCGCCCCTGCCAGGGCGGCGACCACCGTGCCGAACCGCCGGTACAGGAACAGGGCGAGCACCAGCTCGACGCCGATGCCCTGCACCACTCCCGAGACGATCGCGGAGAAGCCCCACCCTGCGCCGAGGAGCGCCTCGACGCAGGCGGCCACGACCTCGGTGAGCACCGCGGCGCCCGGCCGGCGGACGATCAGCCCGCCGAGGACGCCGCCGAGCAGCCAACCACCGCCCAGCAGACCCGTGGCCGGCGGGAAGACCACGACCAGGCCGGTGGAGAGCAGGTGGTAGAGCTGGGTCCAGCCCCAGAAGACGACCCCGACCGCGACGCCGAGCGTCGCCATCGTGACCAGGTCGACGGTGCGGAACCGCAGGGCCGTACGAGCCGCCCCGGGGGCGGGCGGACGGATCATGGGCGCGGACATTCCAGGTAACTCCCTTCGCCGGTGCTAACCGGAGCAGGTTCCAAGGGTCTGCGGCTCGAGCCCGCACTCTCAGCGCCCCTTCGACGGCGCTCCCCTGTCATGGGTGTCTTCAGATGTGGCGGCCGACGACGCGGCCGCAGGTCAGCCTAGGCGACCGCTCCCGGGGCGCAAGGGCGTCCCACGCGCTGAACCCGGGGGTCGGGGCCAGTGAGGACCCAGAAAATGCGAGAAGGCCCGGAACCTGAGGTTCCGGGCCTACACCTCCGGGGGGGGCTGCGGGGCC
>NZ_JBHUWC010000311.1:0-1616 GCF_042670225.1 Isoptericola sp. NPDC057191
CGGCCTCAGCCGCCGTCCTCGGGGCGCTCGCCTTCGCGGGCGCCCCGAGCGCGGCGGCCGCCCCGACCGACGTCTCCGAGTCCCTCGGCAAGTTCCTGGGGGGCGACGTCGTGCTCGGGGGCGTCGACCTGGACGCGATCGCGGAGGTGGAGGGCGCCGAGGCGGCCTACCCCTCCGGCGACGGGCTGGACACGAACCCGCTGTCCGCGGACGTCCTCGACGCCCTCGGGGTGAACCTCACCGACACCCTCCAGCTCTTCGGCCCCAACGGCGTCGTCCAGCTCGGCGCGGTGAACCAGTACGCCGCCGCCGACGCCGACGGCGCGACCGCTGCCTCGGGCGCCGTCACGGACCAGGGCGGCATCTCCGTGGGCGGGTCGGAGCAGTTCCCGGCCGACGCCACCGTCTCGCTCACCCCGCTGGTGCCGGACGACCTCCAGGGATCGACCGTCTCCCAGCTCGACCTCTCGCTCGGGGCCCTGTCGGCCACGGCCCAGGCCGAGCCGGGATCGACGACGGGCGACTACCAGATCGCCGGCGCGACCGTCGACCTGACCAGCCCGCTGGTCGGCGGCGTGTACACGCAGCTCCAGGACGCCATCGCGCCCGTCCAGACCTCCCTCGACGGCCTGTCCGACACCCTCACCACGGCGGTCGAGGGCACGCTCGGGCTCCTCGACGCCTCGCCTCTCACCCAGGCGACCAGCACCGTGGACGTGACCGTGCCCGACCTGAGCACGGTGCTGCCGTCGGGCTTCGTCGGTGACGGGGCGGTCCAGGTCAACCTGCAGACCGGTCAGGTCTCCGTCGACCTCGAGCAGCTGCTCGCCGACGACCCCGACCTGCCGGACCTCAACGAGCTCCCGGCCAACACCGAGATCCTCGACGGTGCCGTCGTCGCCGCGATCGCCGACGCCGTGACCAGCACGATCACCTCGATCGTCCAGGACGTCGCCGACGGCGTCCGCACGGCTGTGGAGAGCGCCGCGGTCTCCCTCGACGTCACCGTCGGCGCACGGCTGCTGCCCACCGGGCCGTACGCCGACGTCCTCGGCATCACCCTGGACGCCCCGCTCTCGGCCATCGACGACGGGACCGCGACCGCGAGCGTCGACGTCCTGGGCACCCAGGCGCTGCTCGACGTGGTGCTGGGGGTGCTCGGCACCTCGACGGACGCCCTCGCCAGCACGATCGTCAACGCCCTCCTGGCCCCGGTCGGCGCGGTGTTCACCCTCGTCGACACCCTCGAGACGACCCTCGACGGCATCACCGGCCCGCTGGCGGCGGACGTCGTCGGCCCCGTGCTCGACGTCCTGACCGGCGTCGTCTCGCTCACCGGCAACGTCCAGGAGCAGCCCGGAGACCTGCCGGCGCAGGACCCGTCGGGAGCCGAGTCGTTCACCGAGCGCGCGCTGTCCCTGCGTCTGCTGTCGTTCGGCACGGGCGACGACCTGGCGACCGTCAACCTCGCGTCGGCCACGGTGCGCGCCGTCGAGGCGCCGTCGATCACCGTCGACCCGGCGACCGTCCAGGCGGGTGCCGAGACGACGGTCTCGGGCACGGGCTTCGCGCCCGAGACCGACCTGGCCGTGCAGCTCACCGACGCGGCCGGTGAC
>NZ_JBHUWC010000312.1:0-1615 GCF_042670225.1 Isoptericola sp. NPDC057191
GGGACCCCGGCCCGCCCGGCAACGCATCGAGCAGCACCACACCGCACACCCGCTCTCACCACAGGAGTGACCCACCCATGACTGCCGCACCCGCCTCGCGCGACGTCGTCGTCACCGGCCTCGGCGCCACCACCCCGCTCGGTGGCGACGCCCCCAGCACCTGGGCCGCGGCCCTCGCGGGCGAGTCGGGCGCGCGCACCCTCGACAACGACTGGGCCGAGAAGTACGGGCTCCCGGTCACCTTCGCCGCCACCATCAAGGTCACCCCCGACCAGGTGCTCTCCCGCCCCGAGACCAAGCGCATGGACCCGTCCACGCAGTACGCGATGGTCGCGGCCCGGGAGGCCTGGCAGGACGCCGGCGCCCCCGAGGTCGACAGCGAGCGGCTCGGTGCGGTCGTGTCGTCCGGCATCGGCGGCATCTGGACCACGCTGGAAGGCTGGGACACCCTCAAGGAGCGCGGCGCGCGCCGCATGCTCCCGATGACCGTCCCCATGCTCATGCCCAACTCCCCCGCCGCGTACGTCTCGATGGAGTTCGGCGCCAAGGCCGGGGCGCACGCCCTCGTGTCGGCGTGCGCGTCCGGCGCCGAGGCGATCGGGTACGGCGTGGACATGATCCGCAGCGGCCGGGCCGACATCGTCGTGTGCGGCGGGACCGAGGCGACGATCCACCCCATGCCGATCGCCGCCTTCGCGGCCTCGCGCACGCTGTCGCTGCGCAACGACGACCCGCAGCGCGCCTCGCGCCCCTACGACGTCGACCGCGACGGCTTCGTCGTCGGCGAGGGCGCCGCCGTGCTGGTCATCGAGAGCGCCGAGCACGCCGCCGCCCGCGGAGCACGCGTCTACGCGAAGATCGCGGGCGTCGGCCTGTCCGCCGACGCCTACCACATCACCTCCCCGGACCCCGAGGGCACCGGGCAGGTCTCGGCCATGCGCCGGGCCCTCGAGGAGGCCGGCGTGACGTCGCGCGACGTCGTGCACGTCAACGCGCACGCCACCTCGACCAAGGTCGGCGACCTCACCGAGACCGCCTCGATCCGTACGCTCATGGGCGGCGAGGCCGACCACGTGCGCCTCTCCGCGACCAAGTCCATGACCGGTCACCTGCTCGGTGGCGCGGGCGCGCTCGAGACCCTCTTCACGGTCAAGGCGGTGTCGGAGCGCCTCGCCCCGCCCACCATCAACGTCGAGACCCCGGACCCCGAGCTCCAGGTCCCCCTGGTGCGCGACACCCCGGAGAAGCTGCCCGACGGCGACATCGTCGCGCTCAACAACTCCTTCGGCTTCGGCGGGCACAACGTCGCCCTGACGATCACGAACGTCTGACCTACCCGAAACATCCCCCTCGGGCGGTCGGCCCGACGTCTCACGAACGCCCGAATATTTCACCCGGGCGGAGTTTTCCTCGGCGTGCCCACATGTCCCAGGCAACTTAGGTTGGCGCCTGAGGCCACCAACGTGGGTGGGCTGCAGGGCAAGGTCCAAGGGGGAGACCAGTGGTACGTGCGCGCCGTCATGCCAGGCAAGATCGACCAGGAGCCCAGCAGATCGGAGCGGCTCCCCCGCCCCGGTCACGACGACGCAGCGGCCACGACGCCCTGCACCGGCTC
>NZ_JBHUWC010000313.1:0-1607 GCF_042670225.1 Isoptericola sp. NPDC057191
CCCTCGTGGCGGACGCCGGCTCCCTGTCACGGGCCGGGCCGCTGCGTCACACCGCGTGCCGCCGCGCCGGCCACGGAAGGAAACATGACCGCCGTAGTCCCCCAGGAACCCACCGGCACGACCCCCGCCGACGCCGCCACGGCGGCCGCGCGGCGCAGGCTCCGCGTCTCCGACGTCACCGTCGTCGACAACTCCATGCTGAAGAAGACCATCGGCGGCACCGCCGTCGGGAACCTCATGGAGTGGTACGACGTCGGCGTCTACGGCTACCTCGCCGTCACGATGGGTGCCGTGTTCCTGCCGCAGGCGTCGTCCGGCGTGCAGATCCTCTTCTCCCTCGGCGTGTTCGCCGCCACCTACGTCGCGCGCCCGCTGGGCGGCATCGTCTGCGGTCGCATCGGCGACCGGGTCGGCCGGCAGAAGGTGCTCGCCTTCACGCTGGTGATGATGGCCAGCTCCACCTTCCTCATCGGGCTGCTGCCGACCTACGGCGTGCTCGGTGTCGCCGCGCCCCTGCTGCTCGTGCTCCTGAAGCTGGTGCAGGGCTTCTCCACCGGTGGCGAGTACGCCGGCGTCACGACGTTCGTCGCCGAGCACGCCCCCGACCGCCGTCGCGGCTGGGCGGCGTCGTTCCTCGACTTCGGCAGCTACCTCGGCTTCGCGTTCGGCGCCGTCGTCGTGACGGTCCTGCAGGTGACGCTCGGTGAGCAGGCCATGATCGACGGCGGGTGGCGCATCCCGTTCCTCGTCGCGGGCCCGATCGGCGCGTTCGCCGTGTGGTTCCGCCTGAAGATCGAGGAGTCGCCGGCGTTCCAGGCCCAGCAGGTCGCGGCCGAGGCCGCCAAGGACCAGGGGGTGGAGGCTCCTGCCGCCACCACGGACGTCACGCTGCGCTCGCAGTGGCGCCCGCTCGCCGTCGCGATGGTGCTGGTGGCCGTGGCCAACACGGCCGGGTACGCGCTGACCAGCTACATGCCGACCTACCTCACCGACACGCTCGGCTACGACGCGACGTCCGGCACCCTGCTGACCGTGCCCGTGCTGGTCATGCTGGCCGTGATGATCCTCGTCGCCGGCCCGGTCAGCGACCGTCTCGGCCGCCGTCCCCTGCTGTGGTTCGGCGCGGGCTCGCTCGCCGTGCTCGCGGTTCCGGCGTTCCTGCTGCTCTCGGTCGGGCACGTGTGGTCCACGCTGCTGGGCCTGACCCTGATGGCGGTGCCGGTGGCGTGCATGGTCGGCGTCCAGGCGGCGACCCTGCCCGCGATGTTCCCGACGGCCGTGCGCTACCGCTCGATGGGGCTCGCCTACAACGTCGCGCTGGCGATCTTCGGCGGCACGACGCCGCTCATCGTGGAGGCGCTGACCCAGGCGACCGGGTCGAGCATGGCCCCGGCGTACTACCTCGTGGGCTTCGCCGTCGTCGGCGCGATCGCCGTCGGCTTCGTCAAGGAGAGCGCCGGCAAGCCGCTGCCGGGCTCGATGCCGTCCGTGGACACCACGGCGGAGGCGAAGCAGCTCGTGCGGACGCAGGAGAAGAACCCGGACCTGGACCTCGACGCCCTGCCGGGGCTGGTCCCGGCCCGCTGACGGCCCGACGTCGCGGTTCC
>NZ_JBHUWC010000314.1:0-1601 GCF_042670225.1 Isoptericola sp. NPDC057191
GACTTGATCCTCAAACCCCTGGTTTGAGGATCAAGTCAGCACGCACGTTGCCCGGGTCGGTCAGGCGCGGGTCAACGCCTGGTCAGGGGTGCGACACGGCTCCGCCACGGCGCACGTTTCGCCCTCGGAGGCCGCCGCCGCAGGGGTTACGGTGGGCGCCGAGGCCCACCATCCCGGGCCGCGCCACCCCAGCCGGACCCCGACCCCGGGCCACCGGCACCGTGTCCTGGAGGACCCGTGACGACGACGACGTCGATGACCTCGACACCCCTGCCCGACACCCAGGCCGCTTCGACGGCCACCCCGGTCGACCCGGCCGCCCCCGCCACCACCGGCCGGGCGACCTCGCCCCTGGTCACCGCGCACAGCCAGCTCGCCAGCGCCGTGTCCGTCCTCGGCTACGACGAGGGCCAGCACCGGATGCTCGCCACCCCCCGCCGGGAGATCCACGTGGCCGTGCCGCTGCGGCGCGACGACGGCGAGACCGTCCTGTTCCACGGCTTCCGCGTGCAGCACAACATCACCCGCGGCCCCGGCAAGGGCGGGCTGCGCTACGCGCCGGGCGTCGACATCGACGAGGTGCGCGCGCTCGCGATGTGGATGACGTGGAAGTGCGCCATCGTCGACCTGCCGTACGGCGGAGCCAAGGGCGGCATCGCCATCGACCCGCGCGGGTACTCGACGGCCGAGCTGGAGCGCGTCACCCGCCGGTACACGTCCGAGATCATGCCGATGATCGGGCCGGACACCGACATCATGGCGCCCGACATGGGCACCGACGAGCAGACCATGGCATGGGTCATGGACACCTACTCGGTGAACCGCGGGTACACGATCCCCGCCGTCGTCACCGGCAAGCCGCTGGCCATGGGCGGCTCCCGCGGGCGCGGCACCGCCACCAGCGCCGGCATCGTGCACGTGACCGCCGCCGCGCTCGGCGAGGCCGGCGTCCCGCTCCACGACGTGACCGTCGCCGTGCAGGGCTTCGGCAAGGTGGGCTCGCACGCCGCCGCGATCTTCGCCGCGCGCGGCGCCACCGTCGTCGCCGTCAGCGACCAGTACGGCGGCGTCCGCAACGACGCGGGCCTGGAGATGGATCGCCTGTTCTCGCACGTCGCCGCCACCGGTTCCGTCGTCGGGTTCGACGGCGGCGACCCGCTGTCCAACGACGAGCTGCTCGCCCTCGAGGTCGACGTCCTCGTCCCCGCCGCCGTCGAGGGCGTGCTCGACGGCGACACCGCCTCGACCGTCCGCGCGCGCTGGGTGGTCGAGGGCGCGAACGGCCCCACCACCACCGAGGGCGACCGCGTGCTCGCCGCGAAGGGCGTCACCGTCGTGCCGGACGTGCTCGCCAACGCCGGCGGCGTCGTCGTGTCCTACTTCGAGTGGGTGCAGGCCAACCAGACGTACTGGTGGTCCGAGCAGGAGATCGCCGACAAGCTCGAGCACCGCATGACGTCGTCGTTCGGCGACGTCTCCGCGCTGGCGAAGCAGGAGGGCCTGTCGTTGCGCGACGCCGCGCTCGTCATCGGCGTGCAGCGCACCGCCGAGGCCCACCGCATCCGCGGCCTCTACCCCTGACGGGTCGCCCGGCCCGGCCC
>NZ_JBHUWC010000315.1:0-1537 GCF_042670225.1 Isoptericola sp. NPDC057191
CGTATTCGGGCCCGAATACGTGCGCAACCGCCTGTTCGGCGATGCAGAGGGCTCAGAGGAGCAGCGTCGGCTTGATGTCGACGAGGCGGCCCAGGAGGCCGTTGACGAACGACGGCGAGTCGTCCGTGGAGAGCTGGCCGGCGAGGTCGACAGCCTCGTCCACCGCGACGGCGTCCGGGACGTCGTCGTTGTAGAGCAGCTCCCACGTGCCGATGCGCAGCAGCGCCCGGTCGACGGCGGGCATGCGGTCCACGGTCCAGCCCTGCGAGTAGGTGGCCAGCAGCTCGTCGATGCGCTCGCGGTGCGCCACGACTCCCTCGACGAGGTCCACGGTGTACTGCGGGACGGCAGCCTCGGTGTGCGGCTCGATCACGCGGTCCGCGACGAGCACCTGCGGGTCCAGCCCGCGCTGCTCGGCCTCGAAGAGGATGTCGACGGCACGCTTGCGTGCCTTGGTACGTGCGCCCATGTCAGCAGGCGCCCGTCAGTCGTTCACGCGGCCCAGGTACGACCCGTCACGCGTGTCGACCTTGACCTTGGTGCCCTGCTCGAGGAACAGCGGGACCTGGATCTCCGCGCCCGTCTCGAGCGTGGCCGGCTTGGTGCCGCCGGTGGAGCGGTCGCCCTGGAGGCCGGGCTCCGTGTACGTGATCTCCAGGACCACGGACGACGGCAGCTCGACGTACAGCGGCGTGCCGTCGTTCGACGCGACCATGATGTTCATGCCCTCGAGCATGTAGTTGCTCGCGTCGCCCACGGTCGCGGCCGGCACGGTGATCTGGTCGTACGTGTCCGTGTCCATGAAGACGTAGTCCGCACCGTCCATGTACAGGTACTGGAAGTCGCGGCGGTCCACGTTCGCGGTCTCGATCTTGATGCCCGCGTTGAAGGTCTTGTCGACGACCTTGCCGGACAGGACGTTCTTCATCTTCGTCCGCACGAACGCGCCACCCTTGCCCGGCTTGACGTGCTGGAACTCGATGATCGACCAGAGCTGACCGTCGATACGGAGCACGGTGCCGTTCTTGATGTCGTTGGAGGTAGCCACGTTCTTGTTCGTCCTCGGGGTCGGGGTACGGAGAGTCGACGTTCGGGGCCGCAGAGAGCCCGGAACATTCTACAGCGAGACGAGGAGCGCGCGTCCGGCGATCCCGAGCGCGGCCGACCAGACCAGCGACGCCAGCGTCCCCACGACGAACCGCTCGCTCGCCACCGGGTGCTCGCGCAGCTCCGAGAACCGGCCGAGACCCTTGACCGCGACCACCACGGCGACGCCCTCCGGGTAGCCGGCGAGCAGCGCTCCGGTGACGCTCAGCCGTTCCAGCAGCCCGATCCAGGTGCCCCCGCGCAGGACGGTGACGGCCTCGGCCGCCGCCTGCGGCTCGCCCTCGGCGTGCCGCAGGACCCATGGGACCAGCCAGGCACCGCCGCCGACGCTCGCCGCCAGCGTCCCGACCCAGACCCCGACGGCCGCCGCCACCATCGCGAAGCTCACCGTTCTCGTTCCTCCCCGTCGCCCGTCGTCGGTCCCTGACCC
>NZ_JBHUWC010000316.1:0-1530 GCF_042670225.1 Isoptericola sp. NPDC057191
GGCGCGCCACGGGCCCTACGTGTGTCGCTGGTCACCATGACGATGTCTCTGATATGTTCCACCTATTAGATATACCTAAACGATGGAGCGGCTTTTCATGGACCAGGGTGGCCCCACGATGCTCGACGACCGCGTGCTGCAGGAGGTGACCGACCGCGTCGCCGACGCGTTCGACGCCCCGACAGCCGCCGTCTTCGCCGAGGCGATGCGCCGCACCCTGCGCGACGCCGTCGTCCTCGAGCCCGACGGCACGGCGTTCGTGCTCACCGGTGACATCCCCGCGATGTGGCTGCGCGACTGCGCCGCGCAGGTCCGCCCGTACCTGGCGCTGCTGGACCTCGACCCCGGGCTCGGCGACGTCGTCGCCGCCCTCGTGCGGCGGCAGAGCGGCCAGATCCTGCACGACCCGTACGCCAACGCCTTCAACCGCACGCCCGACGGCGCCGGCCACCAGGCCGACCGCACGGCGATGACGCCCTGGGTCTGGGAGCGCAAGTACGAGGTCGACTCGCTCGCCTTCCCCCTCCAGCTCGCGCACCAGCTGTGGCTCGCCACAGGCCGCACGGACCACCTCGACGACACCTTCCGCCAGGCCGCCGAGCTCGTCATCACCACCCTCCGGACCGAGCAGGACCACGACGCACGGTCCACCTACCGGTTCGAGCGCGACGACTGCCCGCCCACCGACACGCTGGTCCGCGACGGCCACGGGTCGCCCGTAGGCGTCACCGGCATGACCTGGAGCGCGTTCCGGCCCAGCGACGACGCCTGCGTCTACCACTACAACGTGCCCGGCAACCTGTTCGCCGCCGCGTCCCTGCGCGACCTCGCCGACCTCGCCCGCGGGCCGCTCGACGACCCCGGGCTCGCCGCCCGGGCCGAGGCGCTCGCGGCCGAGCTGGACGACGCGACCCGCCGCCACGGCGTCGTCGACCACCCCGAGCACGGGCGGATCTTCGCCTACGAGGTCGACGGCCTCGGCCACCGGCTGCTCATGGACGACTCGAACATGCCGAGCCTGCTCTCCCTGCCGCTGACCGGCGGCATCGACGTCGACGACCCGCTCTACGTCGCGACGCGGCGATTCATCTTCAGCGACGACAACCCCACCTACGTGCGCGGCGCGACGGGCGACGGCCTCGGCAGCCCGCACACGCCGCCGCGCTACGTCTGGCCGATCTCCGCCGCGGTCCGGGGCCTGACCTCGACGGACCCGGCCGAGAAGCGCGCCCTCGTCGCGTCGATGCTCGCCGCCAACGCGGCGCGCGGACGGATGAGCGAGTCGTACCACGTCGACCGTCCCGAGGAGTTCACGCGGGAGTGGTTCAGCTGGGCGGACTCGATGTTCTGCGAGCTCGTGCTCGACATCGTCGGCCACCGGGTCCCCGGCGCGGCGACGGACAGGCTCACGCGCACCGCATAGGAGCGGTCGCGCGGATCGGCAAAGGAGGCGGTCAGCATCATGACGGTCACGACAGCGGCGACGGCGCCGCTCGGGCGCGACGAGGCGGCACCACCGCCCGTCAAGCC
>NZ_JBHUWC010000317.1:0-1508 GCF_042670225.1 Isoptericola sp. NPDC057191
GGATCCACTCCCTGCCGAACGGATCAGCCGAAGAAGGCCCGCAGGTCGGCGACGACGTCGTCGGGCACCTCCATGGCGGCGAAGTGGCCGCCGCGCGGGAACTCGGACCAGTGCTCGATGCGCGCGTTGTCGCGCTCGGCGAGGCTGCGGATGGTCTGGAAGTCGTCCTTGAAGACGGCGACGCCGATCCGTCCGGTGCTGACGACCGGCTCTGCGCCGGACCTCTGCTCGGCGTAGTGGTAGCGCGCCGCCGTGGCGTAGGTGTTGGTCAGCCAGTAGAGCGTGGCCTGCGCCAGCACCTGGTCCGCGGAGACGAGCGACGTGCCGTTGCCGAAGTTCTCGAACAGCTCGGAGTACGCCAGCGTGCCGACGGGCGAGTCCGCCAGCGCGGCGCCGACGGTCTGCGGCCGGGAGGCGTTCATCGCGTTGTAGCCGCCCACCGACTGGAACCACTGCGCGTGGCCGAGGGCCGCGTACTCCTTCTCGCCGAAGTCGTCCATCTCCCCCGGCGCCCCGGTCGGGAAGGAGAACAGGTGCAGCACGTGCGCGCCGCGGAAGCCCTCGGGGTCCAGGACGGCGAGCTCGCGGCCGATCATCGCGCCGCCGTCGCTGCCGTGGATGCCGTACGAGTCGTAGCCCAGCCCGCGCATCAGCGCGTCGTAGGTGCGCCCGACCCGCGCCATCGTCCACTCCCCGCCGACGAGGGGCGTCGAGAAGCCGAAGCCCGGCATGGACGGGACGACGACGTCGAACGCGTCCTCGGCGCGGCCGCCGTGCGCGACCGGGTCCACGAGCGGGTCGATCATGTCGAGGAAGTCGAGCACCGACCCCGGGTAGGTGTGCGCCAGCAGGAGCGGCGTGGCGTCCGGGTGCGGCGAGCGCACGTGCAGGAAGTGCAGCGGCTGACCGTCGATCACGGTGCGGAACGCGGGGTAGGCGTTCAGCCGCTCCTCCACCGCGCGCCAGTCGAAGGCCTTCCACCGCTCGACCATGTCGCGCAGGTAGGACTCGGGGGTGCCGTACTCCCAGGAGTCTCCGGGGGCGGCGGGGGCGAAGCGGGTGCGGTCGAGGCGCTCGCGCAGGTCGTCGAGGTCGGCCTGCGGCACATGCACGGAGAAGGGCTGGAGCTCGAGGGTGGTCGCGGCGGGGGTCGTGGCGTTCATGGCGTGCTCCCGAGGTCGTGAGCCGGGCCTTCGCCCCAGCTCCTGAAACCCACGATAGGAAGGGTTCAGGAACGGTTCGTTCCTTTATTCTGGACGAGTTCTGACAAGTTCGTCGAGTGCGGGCACACCGGTCCGGGAGGTCGCGATGGGTTCTACGTCGGCACGGCTGCTGGCGCTGCTCGGGCTGCTCCAGTCCCGCCCGGACTGGTCCGGCGGCGAGCTCGCCCGCCGGCTCGACGTCACGGACCGCACGGTGCGGCACGACGTCGCGCGCCTGCGCGAGCTCGGCTACCCCGTCCACGCGGTCCGGGGGCCCGGCGGGCGCTACCGGCTCGGCGCGGGCGG
>NZ_JBHUWC010000318.1:0-1493 GCF_042670225.1 Isoptericola sp. NPDC057191
GGGCGGGGTGACCAACCACTGGTCGCGGGTCGTCCACGCGAACTCCCCGATCGGCTACGCGTTCCCCTACGACGACGTACGCCCGGACGGCGAGCCCGCCGTGCCGGGCGCCGTGCCGGGGACCGGGCCGGGCGCCAGCACCGTCGCGGTGCTCGCCTCGACGCGGCGCACCGCGACCAGCCGGGTCTGTGCTCGCGTGCCGCCGAGCAGCCGCTCCAGCCTCTGCGTCACGCCGGCCGCCGGAAAGTTCCCGGAGTCCCGCACCGCCGCGAACGTCCGCAGGTGCGTGGGCAGCCCGTGCGCGAGGACGATCGCGCCGGCCGCGGTGCGGTCCGCCGGGTCCGTCGAGTCCAGCAGCCGCCGGCCCACGGTGACCCGGTCGGTGGTCTGCGGGTTCTCGGCGGCGGAGCCGCCGTCCAGCGCCGACACCAGCTCCTCGTCGTTCTCCAGGTGCAGCACCGGCACGCCGGTCGGCGTGGCGAAGGACCCCGTCGGGGAGCCCGCCGTGACGACGCCACCCACCGGGTGCCTGGACCGGAACGCGGGCGAGGCCGCGAGCGCCGTCGCCGCGATCCCGCCCAGGCTGTGCCCGACCAGCACGACGGGCTCGTCGTCGGTGGCGCCGGCCTGGTCGAGGGCCTGCTCGACCGCGACGGACACGTCGGCGGCGTCGTGCGCCATGAGCTGTAGGTCGGTCGCCGTGTCGAACGGGTGCGTGACCGAGAGCCCCGCCTGCGTGCCAGGGATCAGCACGGTCCACGACGTCGACCCGTCGGCGTGCTCCACCTGCTCCACCGCCAGCGTCCCCGCGGGGACACCTGCGGCGGGCCGTCCGACGATCCCGCTGCCCTGGGCATAGAGGTCACCGACCCGGGCGAGCGCCTCCTCGACGGTGCCGGACGGCTGGTCGGTCCATCCCGGCGGGGGGCCGGCGAGGTCGGCGTCGGCGAGGGCCAGCACCCGGACCTCGGAAGCCGGCAGCAGCGCGACCACGACGTCCGAGAGGGCGCCGGCGCCGCGGGTCACGCCGTCCGTCATCGCCGCAGGGCCTTCCCGCACCCCGCGCTCGAGGTCGCGCCAGGTCCACGGCGTCGTGAGCGCGAGCCCGGCGCCGAGGCCGGCGACCATCTCGTCGGCGGACGGCGCGAGCACGCGCCACAGGTTCGCGGCGGGCCCGTCGTACCCGGTCGTCGGTGTGACCAGCGTGGGTGCCGGGGCGGACACGGCCTGCAGCTCGACCTCCCGCCTCGGGTCGGACGGCGCGCCGGGTCCCCACAGCCGCCGGCCGACGGCCGTCCCCTGTGCCGCGGCCTGCAGCGGCAGGAGCTTGACGCCCAGCCACGCCCCGGCGGCACCGGCCGCCACGGTCACGACCGTCCCGACGGCCCGGTCGGCCAGGCACTCCGCCGCGCGGTACAGCCCGGCGGCGAACCGCAGCCGGCGCGCGCACCGCTCGGCGCCGGTGGCGCGGCCGTGCAGGCGCACGGTGGCGT
>NZ_JBHUWC010000319.1:0-1254 GCF_042670225.1 Isoptericola sp. NPDC057191
ACAATCCACTACTCTACGCCCTCGCACGCATCATATTATATAAAAACCCGACGGCGGCGTCGTCGTCACCGGCGCACGCCGCGGCGACCGCTCGCCGCCCCGCGGCCTCGACGTCCGCGGGCGCCGGTCCGTCCGGGGCGGCGGCCAGCACGGCGGACGCGGGAGCCACCAGCCCTCGGCGCAGCGCACCGGGCCCGTCCAGGAGCACCCGCAGAGCGCCCGGCCGGAGCTTGGTGCCGAGCACCGCGCCGGACCCTCGGAGGGTCCGCGCGAAGAGGCCGCCCGGTATGCCGTGGACGGCGAACCCGCCGGCCTCGGCGACCACGTTGGCGTGCGGGTGCGGGATGACGACCTGCGTGAACTCGGTGTCCGCCGGCAGCTCCCACCGCACCACCCAGTGCCGCTCGACGAGGTCGGCGAGGTCGGGGGCGGGGTCGAGGCGCACCAGCGCGAAGCCCCCGCCGGCCGCGGCCGGGTCGACGATCCCCCGGGTGGACGCCGTGGGGACCGTGGACGCCGTGGGGACCGTGGACGCCGTGGGGACCGGGGGGCGTGGCCGGACCGCTTCGAACACCTGTCGCATTCCTCCAAGACTGCCCTCCCCCTCCGACACCAGCATGGGGAGGGTCAGCCGGCACCGGCCGGCGCACCCCGGAGGGAGCACCATGGACCTGTCACCCCTGCACCCGAACCTCACCGTCGCCGACCCGCGCGCCGCGATCGACTTCTACGTCGCCGGCCTGGGCGCGGAGGTGATCGACGTCATCACCGCAGGCGACGCGATCATCCACTCCGACCTGCGGATCTCGACCGGCTCCGGCTGGTCGACCTTCACCGTGGCCGCCGCCTTCCCCTCCGAGGGCGCGGTCGCGCCCGAGCCGGAGAGCGGGACCACCGGCTCCTTCACCCTCAACGTGGACGACGCCGACGCCGCGCACGCCCGCGCGGTCGCAGCAGGCGCCACGAGCACCCAGGAGCCCGGCGACTGGTTCCCCGGGTTCCGGCAGGCGGCGGTGCGGTGCCCCGCCGGGCACCGGTGGTTCTTCGCCCAGGTCGCCGACGACGTCACGCCCGAGGACGTGCAGCGCGCCAGCGACGCGTGGATGGCCGAGCAGCAGTCCTGACGGCGGCCCGGCCTCGTCAGCGACGGCGCACGAGCCGGTCGTGCCACTGGATCGCCGACACGTCCGTGAGCGAGGCGACCTGGTCGACGGCGACCCGCCCCCCCCCCGCGGCGGCGGCCCCCCCACCCCC
>NZ_JBHUWC010000320.1:0-1251 GCF_042670225.1 Isoptericola sp. NPDC057191
CCGCCGGTCAGGACACGACGCGGATGTTGATCGGGTAGCGGTACGCCTCGTGCCGGTTGACGGCGACCGCGGCGATGATCCCGAAGACGATCGACAGCACCCAGACCGCAGCCCACAGCACGAACCCGATGAACACGATGAACAGGATCACCGAGATCGCATAGCCGATCAGCAGCGTGATCTGGAAGTTCAGCGACTCCTTGGCCTGGTCGGCGACGTAGGCGCTGCGGTCGCGCAGGAACAGCCACACCAGCAGCGGCGTGAGGAAGCCGAGGAAGCCAAAGCTCAGCAGCGACAGCACCGGCGGGCCCAGGTGCGCGACGAGCGCCCACGTGCGCTCGTCCGACGGCGACAGCGGCAGCGGACCGTAGCCGTAGGGCGGCCGCCCGGGCGGCGGAGGACCGTACGGCGGCTGCCCCGGCGGCGGTCCCGCCGGGGGCTGCTGCGGGGGTGGACCGTACGGCGGCTGGCTCATACCGTCCATCCTCGCGCATCCGGCGAGGTCACGTGCGGTGGCGGTCCTGATCGGCTGCGGCCAGAGTGGGACGCGAGGTGTTCGACCCTGCGGGGTGCGCCACCCCGGCCGACTCAGGAGGAACGATGAGCGAGAACACGCCGCAGCAGCCCGGCGACCCGCAAGAGCCGCCTCGCCAGCCCCCGTACCAGCCGCCGCCCGGTCGGCCCGACCCGTCGTACGGCCAGCAGCCGCCCGCCGGGCCGCCCCCGCACGGCGGACAGCCGCCCTACGGCGACCAGCCCTACGGGGAGCCGCCGCAGCCGTACGAGGGACGGATGCCCGACCCGGGCCTGTACCCCGGGATGGAGTACCCGCCGGACCGGTCAGCGGGCTCGCGTGCGCCCCTGGGTCACCCCGGTGGCCACCCCGGCGGCTTCCTCGGGGCTCTGTTCGACTACTCGTTCAGCCGGTACATCACGCCCAGCGTGGTCAAGGTCGTCTACATCATCGTGACGGTCCTGGTGGCCCTGGCGTGGCTGGGCGGTCTCGCGGCCTCGTTCCAGTCGTCCGTCTGGGCGGGGATCCTCTTCCTGGTGTTCGGGTGGATCGTCGCGCTGGTGTACCTCGCGATCGCCCGCATCACCCTGGAGTTCTTCGTGGCCGTCATCACCGTCTCGGAGAAGGTCAACGCCTACGCGGAGCGGGACGGCATCTCCTGAGACCGCCGCGACGCCCCGTCACGACGTGACGAAGTCGATCAGCTCCTCGACCCGGCCCAGCAGGGCCGGGTCGAG
>NZ_JBHUWC010000321.1:0-1246 GCF_042670225.1 Isoptericola sp. NPDC057191
GAACGTGCGCAACCACCTGTTCGGCACCCGGGGCGGGGCGGCGCGGGGTGGGAGGGGTGGGACGGTCACGGGACCCAGGCGCAGACGACGTGGGCGGCGCCGTCGACGGTGAGCGGGCCGGCGGCGTCGGGGACGAAGCACGACCCCCCGCGCCGCAGCCGCAGCTCGCCCGCGCCGGTGAGCAGGCACGCCTCGCCGTCGAGGGCGAGGACGACGCGCGGTCCGTCGGCGGCGAGCGCCACCGGCTCGCCCGGCACGACGTCGGCGAACGTCAGCGCGAACTCCTCGACCGGGGCGCGGTAGGTGACGACGACGCTCTCGCCGCCGGACACCAGCGTGGCCGGTCGCGCCGGCGGGCGCGGCGCGAACGACGCGCACTCGAGCAGCGCGGGGGCGTCGACGTGCTTGGTGGTCAGGCCGGCGCGCAGCACGTTGTCCGACGCGGCCATGACCTCCACGCCGAAGCCGCTGAGGTAGGCGTGCACCTCGCCGGCGGGCACGTACATCGCCTCGCCGGGCTCCAGGGTGACGCGGTTGAGGAGCAGGGACACGAGGGCGCCCGGGTCGCCGGGGTGCTGCGCCGCCAGGGCGAGCACGGTGGCGTCGGCGCGCGCGGTCGGGCCGTGCGCGTCCGCCCGGTGCCGGCGCGCCACGGCGTCGACGGCGGCCACGACGTCCGCGGCGCAGGACGGCGAGCGGCGCGCGGCGACCAGCGCCTCGGTGGCGGCGCGCACCCCCGCGGTCGAGGGTCGAGCGGTCAGGGCGGCGCGGACGACGTCGACGAGGACGCCGTCGAGCCCGTCCAGCAGCCCGAGCACCGAACGCGGGCTGCGGAACCCGGCGAGCGCCTCGAACGGGCTGAGCGCCACGATCATCTCGGGCTTGTGCTGGTCGTCGTGGAACGACCGCCGCGGGTCGCCCGCGGCCAGGCCGGCACGGGTCTCCCGGTGGTACCCGGCCCGCGCCAGGTGGGGGCGGGGGTGCACCTGCAGCGACAGCGCCCGCTCGGCGGCGAGCACCTTGAGCAGGTACGGCAGGCGGGGCCCGAAGCGGTCGGCGACCCGGCGGCCCAGGGCGGCGTGGGGCTCGGCGCGCACCAGGTCGTCCAGGGACGGGCCGCCCGCGCCGTCCGGGCCGCGCAGGCGCGACGGCGCCGCCGGGTGCGCGCCGAGCCACAGCTCGGCGGCGGGCGTGCCGTCGGGCTCGTGACCCAGGAGGTCGGGGATGCGGGTGGGCGACCCCCAGT
>NZ_JBHUWC010000322.1:0-1170 GCF_042670225.1 Isoptericola sp. NPDC057191
CCACCCGGCCCCCGTCGAGACACCACCGGCGGGGCCACCGACCCGGAAGGACGTCCGATGACGCAGAGCACCGTCCCCGCACCGATCACCGACCTGACCGCTGCCGGGGTGTCCATCTGGCTCGACGACCTGTCGCGCGAGCGGCTGCGCAGCGGGAACCTCGCCGCGCTGGTCGCCGAGCGCGGCGTCGTCGGCGTGACGACCAACCCGACGATCTTCGCGAAGGCCCTGGCCAGCGGCGACGCCTACGACGCGCAGCTGACCGAGCTCGCGGGCACCGAGGTGGACGCCGCCGTCGAGACCATCACGACCGACGACGTGCGCACCGCGGCCGACCTCCTGCGGCCCGTCTACGACGCCACCGACGGCGTGGACGGTCGCGTGTCCATCGAGGTCGACCCCCGTCTCGCGTACGACGCCGACAAGACCGTCGTGGTCGCGGAGCGGCTGTGGCGCACGGTCGACCGCCCCAACGTGTTCATCAAGATCCCCGCCACCGTGCCGGGGCTCGACGCGATCTCGCGGACCCTCGCCCAGGGCATCAGCGTCAACGTGACCCTGATCTTCTCGATCGAGCGCTACCGCGCCGTCATGGAGGCGTTCGCGATCGGCCTCGAGCAGGCGCGTGCGGACGGCATCGACCTCGCCCCGATCGGGTCCGTCGCGTCCTTCTTCGTGTCCCGCGTGGACTCCTCGGTGGACGCCGCGCTGGAGAAGATCGGTACGCCGGAGGCGCTCGACCTGCGCGGGCAGGCCGCCGTCGCCAACGCCCGCCTCGCGTTCGAGGCGTACGAGCAGTTCCTCGCCACGGACCAGTGGCGCTCGCTCGCCGCGTCCGGCGCCCACCCGCAGCGCCCGCTGTGGGCGTCCACCGGCGTGAAGAACCCCGAGTACCCCGACACGCTGTACGTCTCCGAGCTCGTGACCGACGGCGTGGTCAACACCATGCCCGAGCCCACGCTCCAGGCGTTCGCCGACCACGGCACCGTCACGGGCGACACCGTGCGCGGCACCGCGGACGCGGCCCGCCGCACCGTCGAGACCATCGAGTCGCTCGGGGTCTCCCTGCGCGAGGTCACCGACCACCTCGAGACCGACGGCGTCCGTAAGTTCGAGGACTCGTGGACCGAGCTCCTGGACACCGCCTCCGCGGGCCTGAAGGCCCAGGGC
>NZ_JBHUWC010000323.1:0-1101 GCF_042670225.1 Isoptericola sp. NPDC057191
GACTTGATCCTCAAACCGACGGTTTGAGGCTCAAGTCAGCACGCACGATGCCTTCCTGTGGATGACCGGACGGCGCTGGGGTCGCACCCTGGTGTCCTGGGGACATGTCTCGGCCCGCCGCCACCGTGCCACCGCAGCTGCTGGAGCGCGCACGTCGCCAGGCCGGGCTGCTCGCCCTGCGGCAGTGCCTCGGGGGCGGGATGACGCGCGGACAGGTGGCCCGCCGCCTGGACCGCAAGGAGTGGGACCGCGTGGCACGGGGCGTCCTGGACACCGGGACGGTCTCGCCGTCGTCCGTCTCGGAGTCCTACGACCATCGCCGACGGCGAGCAGCGCTGCTCGGCCCGCTGGTGCACCCCGGCGGCATCGCGGTCGGTGTCGGCTCGCTGGTGCTGCACGGGGTACAGGGAGCTCCCGTCGACCTGGTTCCTGAGGTCGCTGTGCCCAAGGCTCGGCCGCGGACCGGGGACGGTCCTGTCCAGGTGCGACGGATCCTCGTGCCCGCCCCGGTCGAGGTGGACGGCATCCTCTGTGCCCCGCTGCGCGACTCGCTGGCGCTCGCGGTCCCCGCGCTCTCGCGGCTGGACGCGGTCGCGATGATCGACTCGGCGTGGCAGCAGCAGCTGGTGGACCGCGAGGGGCTCGCCGTCGCACGGGGGCTGACCACCGGGCGGCGTGGCACCCGCCGGAGCTGGCCCTGGTGGGGAGACGCCGACGGCCGGGCGGAGTCACCGGCGGAGACGTGGGCACGGATCACCTGCCTCGACCTCGGCTGCCCGCCCGACGCCGTGCAGCTGAGAATCGTCGGGCGTGGCTGGCGGGCGCGCGTCGACCTCGCGTGGCTCCTGCCGGACGGGGCGCTGCTCGTCGTCGAGGTCGACGGCGCCGACGTCCACTCCGCACCCGACGCCCTCTTCGTGGACCGGCGGCGGCAGAACCGGATCGACACCCGCAGCACGATGGTCCGGCGCTACACCGGGAGCGACGCCCGCGGCGGGCGTCTCGCGGCCGAGGTCCGGTCGGTGCTCACGGCGGCACGCTGGCGCCCGCGACCGATACCGACGGACGCCGTCTACGACATCGAGCGTGCTGAATTGATCC
>NZ_JBHUWC010000324.1:0-1053 GCF_042670225.1 Isoptericola sp. NPDC057191
GAGGAATTCCTGACGGAATTCCCGCCGTTTTCGTACCCACAACACCAGCGGGGCTCGTGCCTGTGGATGAGCGCAGGGTCGGGAGACGCGCCGGTGCCAGGGTGCAACCCATGGCACGCCGACCCTCGATCCCCCGCGACGCGCTTCCTCTGGAGCCGTTCGTCGTGCGGGATGCTCTCGCCGCCGGTCTTCCCCGTCATCGCCTGCGGGGCGCAGACGTCGATGCTCCCTTCCACGGAGTCCGCACCGCATCTCGCCCCCTCGACCTGGCAGAGCGCTGCCGGGCGCTGCTTCCGGTCCTCGACGCGTCGTGCGCCTTCAGCCACGGGACTGCTCTCAGGCTCTGGGGCGTGGAGGTGCCGTGGACCATCGAGCGCGACGACCGACTGCACGTCGTCACGCCTGACGAGACGGCGCGGCTGCGACGCGCGGGAATCGTGGCGCACCGCTCGCGGCAGTCCTTTCTCGACACGACGATCCTCGACGGCGTCCCCGTGACCACCGCAGCGCAGACGTTCGTGCACGTCGCCGTCGGCCTTCGTCGGCCGGACGACGTGGTGGTCCTCGGCGACGCGATGATGCGAAGGCAGCAGCCGTTCACTACCGCCGCGGAGCTCAGGACGATCTCCGAGCGCACCCACAAGGTCAAGGGGATCGCGCAGGTACGCACTCTGATCGAGCAGATGAGGCCCGGTACGGACTCCACTCCCGAGACACGCACCCGGCTCGCACTGGTCGACGCCCGGTTGCCGTGTCCCGAGGTGAACGGGATCGTGCTCGCGCCGGACGGCACGTACATCAAGCGGATCGACCTGCTGTACCGGCAGCTCCAGATCGCTATCGAGTACGACGGGGACCAGCACCGAACCGACAAGGCTCAATGGCGCGAGGACGTCCGAGCGCGCCGTCGGCTCGAGGAGCTGGGGTGGATCGTGATCGTCGTGGTGGCCGACGACCTCCGCGACCCTGGCGCGTTGGCGGCACGGGTACGTGCCGCGTTCCGCTCACGCCGGTCCATCTGAGTTGTGGGTACGAAATCGGCGAGAATTCCCT